>NZ_JALGRS010000006.1:176612-366154 GCF_022815565.1 Rathayibacter sp. VKM Ac-2926
AAGGGCGCGGGGCCAGCAGCCCCGCGCCCTTCCGTCGTCCCGTGCGTCAGCTCGCGGCGAGCGCGATCTCGTTCGGCGTGACCTCCAGCTCGGCGCTGGACAGCACCTTCCCGGTGGTCAGGTCGAGGGCGTGGACGCTCTTCGCGGCCGGGTCGGTGACGTAGGCGATGTCACCGGCGACCGTGATGGCGGGGTGCGGGTCCTGCCACTCGACGGGGCTCTCCCAGGCGTCCACGACGGGGTACGAGTCGGTGATCTCCCCGGTCTCCGGCTCGATCACGTGGACCGCTCCGTCGGAGCCGATCAGGTAGGCGAGGTCGCCCGGGCCGCGCGCGACGCCGCGGAAGGTGTACTCGACGCCCTCGGGCAGGTCGACGACGTCGAGGGTCTTCGCCTCGGTGTCGATCAGCGCGAGGCGGTGCAGGAGGTAGCCCTCGGCGTCCTGGTCGTCCTTGTAGTCGCCGACGACGATCGGGCTGGTCTCGCTGACCCAGGCGTTGCCCATCCGGCCGTACGGCTGGTCGGGCGCCTCGAGCTTGGTGATCTCGCCGCCGTCGTAGACGAGGGCGCCGTTCTCGCAGCCGAAGACCACGACCTCGTTCTCGGCCGTGCCCTCGCCGTGCACGCCGGGGCACTGGTCGTTCGTGGCGACCACGGCGCCGGACGCGTCGCGCACCTCGATGCCGGTGCGGCCGTCGGCGGTGCCGACCGTGGTGAGGAAGGTGCCGTCCTCGAGGACGATCGACACCCCGTGGTGCGCCTGGACGCCCGGGATGGTCTCGACCTCGGGAACGCCCTCGGCGTCGGCCAGGTCCGCGGTCTCGATGACCGTCGTGTCGCTGGTGCCGTCGGCGTAGAGGATCGTCTTGCCGCCGTGGCGGACGACGTGGCCGGGGGTGTCGGCGGCGAAGACGACGTCGGTGAGCTCGGGCTCGCCGTCGGTGCCGGCGGCGGTGTCGAGGAGCTGGAAGCCCTCGCTCATGGTGACCATGACGTGCCGGCCGTCGCCCGCCGGGTTCAGGCGGGTGAACTCCTCGGAGTCCAGGTCGGCCACGGTCTCGAGAGTCTCGCCGTCGAGGACGAGGATGCCGCCCTCGTAGGCGACGGCGAGCCGGGTGCCGGCCGCGTCAGGTGCGGCGACGGCGGTCGGATCGGCCGCGGGGGCGCTGCTCGAGGAGCAGGCCGCGAGGGTCGCGATCGTGCCGAGGGCGAGGAGGCCGAGGCCGGCTCGGCGGAGGGGCGCTCGCCGGAGCGGCGCTCGGCGGAAGGGGCTGGTTCGCATGGGGATGTGGTTCTCCTGGTGCTGGTCGTGGGCGCTCACGGTGAGAGCCCGGTGGCGATGCGCTGCGTGTTCACGCGCATCATGCTGAGGTAGTCGGGGGCGCCGCCCTCGGGCCCCGTGAGGGACTCCGTGAACAGCTCGACCACCTCGACGCGGATGTCGGCCTCGCTCGCGAGCGCCTGGACCAGGCGGTCGGGAGACGAGGACTCCGCGAAGATCGTGGGGACGCCGGTCTCCTCGACCGCCTCGACGAGGTCGGCGAGGTCGGAGGCGGACGGCGCCGCGAGGGTGGTGCCGCCGGGGATCACCGCGCCGACGACGTCGAAGTCGAAGCGGTCGGCGAGGTAGCCGAAGACGTGGTGGTTGGTGACGAGGGCGCGGCGCTCCTCCGGGATCGCAGCGAAGGCGGCCGTCATCTCGGCGTCGAGCGCCTCGAGCTCGGCGCGGTACTCGGCGGCGCTGCGCTCGAGGGCCTCGGGGTCCGCGCGGTCGAGGTCGGCCAGCACCGGCGCGAGCGCGTCGACGACCGCGATCATGCGGGCCGGGTCGGTCCAGAAGTGCGAGTCCGGGCTGCCCTCGGCGTCGCCCTCGGAGTAGTCGAGCACGTCGATCGCGTCGCCGGCGACGAAGGCCGGCACGTCCTCGGCGGCCGCGGCGTCGAGGTGCTGCTGCAGCCCCTCCTCCAGGCCCAGGCCGTTGGAGACGACCAGGTCGGCCGAGCGGAGTCGCGCCGCCTCCTGCGCGGAGATCTCGAAGGAGTGCGGGTCGGCGTTCGGCTTCATCAGCGTCACGACCTCCGCCTCCTCGCCGACGAGGCGCTCGACGACGTCGCCGAGGATGTTGGTCGAGACGATCACCAGCGGGCGGTCGTCGGCGCCGGCCGAGCAGCCGGTGAGCGCGAGCAAAGCGACGGCGGCCACGGCGAGGGGTGCGCGGCGTCGGGTGCGTCCCATGGTCAGCGTCCCGTCTCGGCGGTGAACGCCGGCTCGGTCGCCGTGTCGAAGCTGCGCGCGAGGCGGGCGTCGTCGGCGTAGTCGATCTCGTGCAGGCGCCGCTCGGCGGGGGCGCTGAGGTAGGCGCGCTGCTGGTCGGCGACGAGCGTCGGGGCGAGGCCCGCGGCGAGCGACTCGGCCGCGAGGGGCTCGGTCTGCGCGAGCACCGCGCCGTCCGCGCCGTCGAGCACGAGCACGCGGCCGTCCTGCGCGAGCGCGAGCACGTGGTCGTCCTCGTCGTCGACGGCGGTCACCTGCGCCAGCGGCGCGGGCGCGGGGAGCAGCGACCAGGAGCGGGCGCGGGTGTCGAGCAGCCAGATCCCGTCGCCGCCGGCGAGCGCGGCGACGGTCGGCCGGCCCTCGCGGTTCGCGAAGCCCGTCGCGGCGGGCGCGGTCGTGCCCTCGGGGTAGGGGATCCGCTCGACGACGAGCTCCTCGCCGTCGACGGTGGCGAGCAGCGCGCCGTCCGCGCAGCCGATCACCGCGCCGACGCGGGTGGTGATCGTCCCCGCGGGCTGCGGGCACGCCTCGACGAGGCCGGTGCGCTCGCCGTCGGCCGTGTGCCCGACGACCGACGACGACTCCCCCGCACCCTCGGTGACGAGCGCGAACGAGCCGACCGGGACGACCATCCCGGGCCCCGGCTCCCCGTCCAGGCGGAACGACTCGACGATCTCGCCCTTCGACAGCGCCTCGGTGTCGAGGAGCACCGCCTCGCCCGACTCCGGGAAGAACAGCCCGGTGCCGCCGGAGGTGGAGAGGTTCGTGGTGGCGACGACCGCCTCCCCCTCGCCCGCGACGGTGCCGAGCAGCGCCGGCTCGGCGCGGTAGTAGTGGAAGTGGTCGACGTGGTCCCAGGTCCAGACGCCGCTGTCGACGATCTCGACCCCGGCGGCGGTCTGAGCGAAGAGGTAGCGGCCGTCGGTCGTCAGCGCGGACGGGGCGCCGACCGTGCCGAGCTCGGCGACGCTCTCGTCCAGGAGGTCGAGGTGCGAGACGGCGCCGGCCGGGTCGATCCAGGTGAGGCCGAGGGCGGGCTCGGCGAGCTCCGCGGCTCCCGAGATCGCGCCGTGACCCTCGCCGGTCGCGTCGTCCACCGGCGGGGCGGCGGGGTCGGCGGAGCAGGCCGCGAGGGCGAGGGCGCCCAGGAGGAGCGCCGGGGCGGTGCGGAGGGAGCGGATGGAGCGGGAGAGCACGGGGTCCTTTCGGAGGGGGGACGAGGGTCAGGCGGGGACGGCGACCCGGCGCGGACGGCGCGACACGGTCATCGCCCGCAGCGCCCAGGACAGTCCGGAGACGGCGAGGGCGGTGGCGGCGACGGAGGCGCCCGCGGCGGTCGCCGCGTACCAGGAGACGAGCAGCCCGACGAGCACGGAGAGCACGCCGAGCACGGCGGCGAGCGCCATCCGGGTCGGGATCCGCGTCGTCCAGTGACCCGCGGCGACGGCGGGTGCGAGGAGCAGCCCGACGACCAGGAGCGAGCCGACGGCCTGGTACGAGGCGACGACCGCGAGGGTCACCAGCCCGACCAGCGCGGCCTGGGCCGAGCGCGGCCCGAGCCCGAGGACGGCGGCGATCCGCTGATCGAGCGCGAGCGCCACCAGCGACCGGTGGAACACCGCCGCCACCGCGAGCCCGACTCCGGCGGCGACGGCCAGCAGCACGAGATCGACCGGCGCGATGGCGAGGATGTCGCCGAACAGGATCGAGGTCGCGTCGGTCGCGAAGCTGCCGGAGTGGCTGATGATGATCACGCCGAGCGCGAGCATCGAGACGAAGAGCATGCCGATGCTGGTGTCGTACGACAGCCGGCCCCGGCGCTGCAGCGCGGCGATGCCGAGACTCATCGCGACGGCGCTCGCCGCCCCGCCGACCAGCACGGGCGCGCCGAGCACGGTCGCCAGCGCGACGCCGGGGAGCATCCCGTGGGCGAGCGCCTCGCCGAGGAACGCCATGCCGCGGATCACGACCCAGGTCCCGACGACGCCGCACAGGACGGCGACGAGGGCGCCGCCGGCGAGGGCGCGCTGGAGGAAGTCGAGCGCGAACGGCTCGAGGATCCCGGAGAGGAGGGCAGGCATGGTGCCCGACCGTAACGGATAATGAGAACGATTATCAAACTGGTACGCTCGGGGCCGTGTCCAGCAGTCAGCAGCCCTCCTCCCGCGTCAGCCTCCGCGGGGTCGGCGTCGACTTCGGCGAGCGGACCGCGCTGGACGGCGTCGATCTCGACGTGCCGCCGGGCACGCTCACCGTCGTCGCGGGGCCGAACGGCGCGGGCAAGTCGACGCTGCTCGAGGTGATCGCCGGCACCCGGCAGCCCTCCCGGGGAGTGCGCACGGTGTCGTCCGCGGTCGCCTTCGTCCCGCAGCGCACCGCCGTCTCGGATCGCCTCCCCGTCACCGTCCGCGACGTCGTGACGGTCGGCGTCTGGGGGCGCACCGGTCGCTGGCGCCGGGTCGGCGCGGACCTGCGCGCGGTGGTCGCCGCGGCGATGGAGCGGCTCGAGATCTCCGCACTCGCGGCCGAGCCGTTCGCCGTGCTGTCCGGCGGGCAGCGGCAGCGGACGCTGCTCGCGCAGGGGCTGGCGCGCGGCGCCGACCTGCTCCTCCTGGACGAACCCACGACCGGACTCGATGCGGCGAGCGCCGAGCGCATCCGCGAGATCCTGCGCGCCGAGGCGGGGCGCGGCGTCGCCGTCGTCTGCGTCTCGCACGACCCGGCCGTGATCGCCCTCGCCGACCGCGTCGTGCAGCTGGCCGACGGTCGCCTGCGGGGCGAGGGCGCCCTCGCCCACTGAGCCGGGTTCGGGGACGGCGGGTCTCGATACACCCCTCCGGGGCTACTCGACCGACATGGAGGACGCCGCACCGGGGCTGCTCGGCCGGCAGGCCGCGCGATGCATGCACGTCTGCTTGGATGAGCAGATGACCTGGAGGTGCCGATGACCGAGGATCTCGAGCCCGCGGCCGAGCTCTTCAAGGTGCTCTCCTCCTCCTCGCGGCTGCGCCTGCTCCGCGCCCTGGCGAGCGAGCGGTCGACCGTCGGGCACCTCGCCGAGACCACCGGGCTCTCGCAGCCCCTGGTCTCGCAGCACCTGCGCACCCTCCGCGCGGCCGGCCTGGTCGCCGTCGAGCGGATCGGGCGCGAGGCGCACTACTCCGTCGCCGACACTCACGTCAGCCACATCGTCGACGACGCGGTCCGGCACGCCCTCGAGGGCTGACCGCGGCCACCGCCCTCGAGGGCGCCCCGAAGGCCTCAGCCCTGGCGCGCCTTGAACCGCGGGTTGAGCTTGTTGATGACGAAGACCCGGCCGCGGCGGCGCACCACCTGCGACCCCGGCATCGACTTCATGGACTTCAGCGAGTTGCGGACCTTCACGAGTGCTCCTTCGAGTTGATAACGATTATCGTTTAGAGTAGCTCGCCATGGACACTCCGCGCTCACTGCCCCGACCACCCGTCCTCGCCGTCACGCTGGTGAGCGCGACCGACGCCGCCGACAGCGCCCGGATCGCGCGGCAGCTGTCCGGCGGAGTCACGTCCGTCGAGAGCTTCGCCGTCGACCTCCCGGACTCGGACAGCGCGGAGTTCGCGGCGGAACTGGCCGCCGAGCTGGCCCGCCAGGCCGACGACGGCGAGAGCGGCATCACTGCGATCTCGCTCGACCCGGTCGCCGACCCGATGGAGGTCGCCCTCGTCCTCGAGCACCTCTGCGTCCGGCGGCACCCCGGCGACACCCGGATCGGCGTCCTCGACGTCGTCGCCGTCACCTCGGTCGACGAGGTGACCCGGGTGCTGCTCGGCGAGGGCGCCGAGGACCTCGGACCCCAGCAGTGGGACCGCGCCGAGCGGCTCGCGGCGCGCCTCGAGTTCGCCGGCCTGATCGTCCTGACCGACGGCGACGGCGCGGGAGCCTCGCCCGCCGTCGACCTGCTGCGAGCGCTCTCGCCCGGGGCGGAGATCCTCACCGAGCACGACCTCGACCGCTACCGGCGGCGCCGCGCCGTCCTCACGCCGCAGCGCGCGCACCGCCTCGCCTCGGACCTCGGCTGGCAGCGTGCCCTCCGCGGCGTCCCGAGCGACGCGGGGTCGGTGACCACGTTCGTCTTCCGCGACCCCCTGCCGTTCCACCCCGGCCGCCTGAACACGGCGGTCGCCACCGACTTCGTCGCGCACCGGGTCGGCCGGATCCTCCGCTCCCGCGGCCTGGTCCGCCTCGCCAGCCGGGCGGATCGGGTCGCGAGCTGGTCCATCGCCGGCGACGTCCTGAGCCTGGACCCCACGGCGATCCGCAGCTGGAGCACCGACGCGCCCGTCGGCCAGGAGATCGTCTTCCTCGGCCGCGACCTCGACGTCGACGAGCTCACCCGCGTCCTGCACGGCTGCCTGCTCACGCCGCGCGAGCTCCTCGCCGGCCCGGACCTCTGGCGCACCCTCGCCGACCCGTTCCCCCGCTGGGAGGACGAGCACCAGCACTGAGCAGCCGGAGCGCGCGCCAGGCGCGACTGGACGCGCAACGGGCTCCGCTACCGCCGCAGACCCCGGCACGCCTCCACTCGAAGGGCTGCGAGCGCGCGACCGGACGCGAACGGGGCGCTGCGACCGAGTCAGACCCCGGTCCGCGTCCACTCGAAGAGCTGCGAGCGCGCGACCGGACCCGAACGAGGCGCTGCGACCGGGTGAGGACCCGGCCCGGGTCCACTCGTGCGACTCCGCCCGCGGATCAGCCCGCGTACGCGTCGATCCGGGCCAGCAGCTCAGCCTTCGACGCCTCGGACGCCCAGGACCCCAGCACCGAGTTGCGCGCCAGCTGCACCAGCTCGTCGCGGGTGAAGCCCGCGTCGGCGAGCGCCGCGTAGTTGTCGGCGATGTAGCCGCCGAAGTAGGCCGGGTCGTCGGAGTTGACCGTCACCCGCACGCCGCGCTCGAGCAGCGCGCGCATCTCGGGCGCCTTCGAGTCGCTCGAGACGAAGGAGTTGGAGAGCGGGCAGCAGGTCAGCGCGAGACCGCGGTCCACAAGGACGTCGATCAGCTCGGGCGCCTCGACGATGTTCGTGCCGTGGTCGATCCGGTCCACGCCGATCTCCTCGAGCACCTGGCGCAGGTGCTCGACGCCGTTCGGCTGGTCGACGTCGCAGTGCATCGTCAGCTTCAGCCCGGCCTCGCGGGCCCGCGCGAAGACCTCGCGGAACTTCGCCGGCGGGTTGCCGCGCTCGTCCGAGTCCAGGCCCACGCCGATCAGCCGGTCGGCGAACGGCAGTGCGCGCTCGAGCGTCTCCGCCGCGCTCTCGGCCGACAGGTCGCGGAGGAAGCAGAGGATCAGCGCGGCGTCCACGCCCAGCTGCGCGGCGTCCTGCGCGGCGCGGTGGTAGCCGCCGATCACCGCCTCGAACGGCACCCCGCGCGAGGTGTGCGCCTGCGGATCGAAGAACGCCTCGACGCGGACCACCCCGTCCGCCGCGGCCCGGCGGAAGTAGGCCGTCGCGAGGTCGTAGAAGTCCTGCTCCTCGCGCAGCACGTCCATCGCCGGGTAGTAGACGGCGAGGAACGAGGCGAGCGAGTCGAAGTCGTAGGCGAGCGCCTCGGGCACGGGGAGGCCGTTGCGCTCGGCCAGCTGCGCGCGCAGCTCGGGCTCGAGCGTCCCCTCCAGGTGCACGTGCAGCTCGACCTTGGGCAGACCGAGGAGGAAGGAGTCGGAGGTCACGGGAGCCTTTCGTCGGTGCCGGCGGTGGTGCGGGCGGTGGGGAGCGGAGAGCGGGTTCAGGGGCGCGCCGCGATGAAGTCCAGCGCCACGAGCGGCCCCGGCAGCACCGCGCCGATCACGGTGCGGGCCGGCGGATCGACGGAGAACCGCGCTCCGTAGACCTCGGACGCGGCGGCGAAGTCGCGCTCGAAGTCGCTGAGGATCATCGTGATCCGCACCACGTCGCCGAGGCCCAGACCGAACTCCGTGGCGAGCAGCCGCTCGATGTTGTCGAGGGCCGCGGCGGTCTGCGCGGTGATCCCCTCCGGGACCGTGCCCTCCGGCACCGAGCCGTCGCCGGGCGCGAACGGCCCGATCGCCGAGCCGTAGACGACGCCGTGCGCCTCGACGGCGTGGCTGTACGCGCCACGGGGAGCGCCCAGCGCCTCCGCGGTCACGAAGCGGCGGGTCGCGGTGGCGGTCATCGCGGCAGCTCCCCCGAGACGACGCGGCCGCGCGAGACGACGGCGACGATGCTCTCGGCGCGCAGGTCGTCGATGCTCTCCCACGGGCGGCCGCGCAGCACCACGAAGTCCGCGCCGAAGCCCGGAGCGAGCCGGCCGACCTTCGCGCCGAGTCCGACGACCGCCGCGGCGTCCGAGGTCGCGGAGATCAGGGCGCGCTCGGAGCTCCAGCCGAAGGACTCGCGCATCCGCCGCACCTCGTCGAGCTGCTCGCCCCAGTCCACGTAGACGCCGTTCGCGTCGGTGCCGAGCACGAAGCGCACGCCCGCCTGGCCCGCGGCGAGGAAGCCCGCGTCGCGCACGGCGACCACGTCCTGCGCCTTGAGCGACGCCTCCGGCGACGACGGCGCACGGCCGGCCGCGATCACGTCGTTGATGAAGAGGGTCGGCGCGACGGGCAGGTTCCGCTCGACGAGCGTGGCCCAGTGCTGCGGGCCGATCGCGGTGCCGTGCTCGATCGAGTCGACGCCGAGCGCGAGCGCCCGGTCGAGGCCGACCTCCGAGTGGGTGTGCGCCGCGACGGGCATCCCGAGCGCGTGCGCCTCGTCGATGGTCGCGGCGATCTCCTCGTCGGTCTGATTCCGCCAGCCGACCTTGTCGCCCATCGAGAGCACGCCGCCGCTGGTATAGATCTTGATGCCGTCGGCGCCGGCCCGCGCCCAGGTGCGCACCAGGCGGCGGCACTCGTCGGGGCTGTCGGCGACGCGGTCGCGGTGCGGGTAGTGCGGCGGCACGAAGAGGTCGCCGTGGCCGGCGGTCATGCCGACCGCGCCGTGCGTGACGATCCGCGGGCCCTCCGCGATGCCCTGCTCGAACATCCGCGCCACGGTCATCTGCAGCTCGTCGGCGCCGAGGTCGCGCAGGGTGGTCACGCCCGCCCGCGAGGCCTTCCGCGCGTTGTTCGCGATGTGGAAGACGCGCTCCTCGCGCGGGGTGACCAGCGGCCAGGAGGCGAAGTCGGCCGTGCCCGCGCCGGAGTAGGCGCCGAGGTGCACGTGGGTGTCGACGAGGCCGGGGATGATCGAGAACTCCCCCGATCCGCGCTCGCCACTCGGGCCGTCGGCCGTCTCGACGGAGGCGATCGCGTCGCCGCTCCAGGCCAGGGTCGCCGTGCCGAGGGCGCGGGTGCCGTCCCAGACGGCGCCGGTGATGCTCGTGGTGGTGCTCATGTCCGTCCTCAGTTCTGTCCGCCGAAGCGGACGGCTGCCAGTCTCTCGCCGATCGCGACGACCGCGTAGGCGACGACTCCCAGCGCCGTGATCACCGCGAGCGACGCCCACAGCTCGTCGTAGCGGAATCCGGCGGAGGCGCGCTGCACCGCACCGCCGAGCCCCTGCCCCGTCGCCAGCCACTCGGCCAGCATCGCGCCGCTCAGCGCGGAGGGCACCGCGACCTTGGCGGCCGCGAAGATGGCCGGCACCGCCGTCGGCAGCGCCACCTTGAGCAGCACGTCCAGCGGCGAGCCGCCGTAGACCGAGACCAGCTCGAAGGACTCGCGCGAGAGCGAGCGGAGGCCGAAGCCGACCGTGACCAGCGCCGGGAAGAAGACCGCGATCGCGCCGACGGTGGCGACGGCGCCGATCCCGTTGCCGATCGCCAGGGTCACCAGCGGCGTCACCACGATCAGCGGCATCGACTTCAGCAGCATCGCGATCGGCATCACCGTCGCCTCGAGCGAGCGGATCAGCACGAACAGCACCGCGATCGCCAGGGCGACCAGCAGCCCCGCGACGTAGCCGACGAGCGCATCGACGGCCGTCACGCCGAGGTTGCCGAAGACGATCGCGCGGTTCTCCGCGGCGTCGGCCTCGATGACGAGGTACTCGGCGACGTCGGTCGGCGTCTTGCCCAGCAGCGGCGAGATGTCGGTGATCGCGAGGAAGGCGTACCAGAACGCGAGCGCGAGGACCGCGGCGACGGCGAGCGGCACGAGCTCGCCGCGGACGATGCGCAGCACCATCCGGCCGGTGAGGTCGCTCGGCCGGCGGGCGGCGCGCGACGAGGAGGACGGGGTGGAGGAGGAGGTGCGGGTGGCGGTGCTCATACGACGCCTCCCGTGCCGCGGGCGACCTCGACGCGGGCGCGGCGGCGGTTGGCGCGCGGCCGGCCGACGACCAGCGGCATCAGCCAGCGGCCGAGCGCCGCGATCAGCGCGTAGCCGATGATCGTGACCAGTCCGCTGGTGACGGCGAAGGCCCAGGCCCGCTCGACGTCCATCTGGCGCTGCGCGACCGCGAGGGCGACGCCGAGGCCGGTGGTCACTCCGCCGAGGTACTCGCCGAGCACGGCGCCGAGGATGGCCGCCGGCACGCCGACCTGCAGCGCGGTGATCGTCGCGGGCACGGCCGCGATGGCCTGCACCTTGACGATCTTCGCCCAGCGTCCGCCGCGGTAGGCCGAGACGAGGTCGAGCGCGGTGCGCGGGGCCGAGCGGACGCCGAGCAGCGCGCCGATCAGCGTGGTGAAGAAGACGAGCAGCGCCGCGAGGAAGATCGAGGTGGTGCGGCCGCCGAAGATCACCAGGATCACCGGGCCGACCGCGGTCAGCGGCAGGCAGTGGCTGATCACGCCGATCTGCTCGATCACGCGGTGGGTCCACGGGAGCAGCAGCGCGACGGCGGCCAGCGCCAGGGCCGCGAGATTGCCCCAGAGGTAGCCCTGGCCTGCGGCGAGCACGGTGTCGCCGACGTTGCGGAGGTAGAAGAGCGGCCCGTCGCGGACGAACGCGGCGATGATCGCGCCGGGGCTCGGCACGGCACGGCTCTCGCGGTAGACGGTGTCGGCGAGGATCCACCAGACCGCCACGAAGACGGCGAGGCCGGCGAAGACGCGCCAGTTGGTGCGGATCCAGGGCGTCACGCCTCGTCCTCCATCGCGACGCCGTGTTGCGAGAAGAGGATGTCGGTGATGCGGTCCTCGATCGCGTGGAACTCGGGGCTGCGCAGCATCTCGACGGTGCGCGGGCGCGGCAGGTCGATGTCGATCACCTCGACGATCCGGCCGGGCCGCGGCGACATCACGGCGACCGTGTCCGAGAGCAGGATCGCCTCGGCGATGCCGTGGGTGACCATCAGCGTGGTCGCGGGGCGCGCGGTCCAGATCCGCTGCAGCTCCAGGTTGAGCCGCTGCCGGGTCATGTCGTCCAGGGCGCCGAACGGCTCGTCGAGCAGCAGCAGATCGGGCTGGACGACGAGCGCGCGGGCGATCGAGGCGCGCTGGCGCATGCCGCCGGAGAGCTGCGAGGGGTAGGCGTCCTCGAACCCGGTCAGCCCGACGAGGTCGAGCAGGTCCGGGATGCTGTCGCGCTTCGCCGCCTGCCGGGTCAGCTCCAGTGGCAGCCGGACGTTCGAGCGGACCGAGCGCCAGGGCAGGAGGGCCGAGTCCTGGAAGGCGATGCCGAGCTCGGCCGAGCGCTTGGTGCCGAGCACGGGCGTCCCGTGGATCGAGACGGAGCCGGTGGTCGGCTTCTCCAGCCCGGCCAGCATCCGCAGGATCGTCGACTTGCCGCAGCCGGAGGGGCCGAGCAGCGAGAGGAAGGAGCCGCGCGGAGTGACGAGGTCGACCTCGGCGAGGGCCTGCACCGAGCGGCTGCCCAGGTCGAAGCGCTTGCTCAGGCCCGACAGGCGGATGCCCTCGTCCTGGATGGTGGTCGCTTGCTCGGTCAACTGCTCGTCCTCTCCGCGCGGTCCGTGGTGGTCGTGGCCGGGACCGTCTCAGGGCCCGGCCGGGTCGAGGGTCAGCCCTCGAGCAGCTCCGGGTGCTCCTCGTAGACCTCGTCGATCAGCGTGGTGTCGAAGAGCTCGTCGGCGTCGAGCTCGATGCCGGTGAGGGCGAGCGAGGCGACCGACTCGTCCTGCAGCTGCGGCGTGATGGTGAGCAGGCCGTTCGCGTCGGTGTCGGGGGTGCTGATCAGCTCGGTCTGGGTGACCATGACCTGCGCCTGCTCCTCGACCTTGTAGTTCTGGTCGGCGGCGTAGTCGGCGACGACGGTCGCGGCGGTCGCGTCCGGGTCGGCGACGGCGTCCTGCCAGCCGCGGGCGACCGCGTAGAGCAAAGCCTTGACCTTCTCGCGGTCGTCGTCGATGCTCTCCTGCGCCACGACGATGGTCTCGCCGACCATCGGCAGGCCGGTGTCCGCGAGCAGGAACTGCTGCGCCGAGAAGCCGCGCTGGTTGAGCGTGTTCGCGCCGGCGGTCGCGTAGCCGATGTAGCCGTCGACCTGGCCGGTGGTGAGCAGAGTGGAGTCGGTGAGCGGCACGCGGGTGACGTCGTCCTCGTCGATCTCGTTCGCGGCGAGGAAGGCGCGCCAGACGAGGTCGTTGCTGTCGCTGACGCCGATGGTCTTGCCGACCATGTCCTCGGGGGTCTCGATCGGGGCGTCGGTCAGCGAGACGATCGCGAAGGGGTTCTTCTGGTAGGTCGCGCCGACGATCTTCATCTCGGCGCCCTCCGAGATCGCGGGGCCGGTGATCAGCGGCGAGGAGACGCCGGCGAAGGCGGAGCCGCTCGCGATGGCGGTCTCGGCGCCGGTCGCGCCGGTGCCGCCGGGGGTGAGGGTGACGGAGTCGAAGCCGGCGTCGGCGAAGTAGCCGTTCGCGTCGGCGAGGTACTCGCCCGCGAACTCGACGTGGGGGACCCAGGAGAGCTGCATCGTGGCCTCGCCGAACGAGCCGGCGTCACCGGACTCGGCGGCGTCGGAGCCGTTGGAGCAGGCGGCGAGCGTGGTGCCGGCCACGACAGCGACGGCGAGGACGCCGAGCACGGAGCGGAGGCGGGACCGGGACGGGGCGGTGCGGGGCATGCGGGCTCCAAGGGGCGTCGAGGGCTGGGGGGGGGTGGGGTGGACCCGATGGGGCGGACCCGGGGGAAGGCACGCGCCGAGGGGGCGGCGCTGACCCAGTCGACCGCAGCCGGGCACTCCACCGCGTCGTCGCACGGAGGATTTCCGCGCCGCGACGGCCCCGACTCCCCGATGCACGGACAAACCGTGTTGCAGTCAGGTTTCCAGCCTCGCATCCCGGCCGCCTCCTCCACGCATCGCGGAGTCTTCGACGCCGTTCACCGGCTTATCCTCCACTTCCTGCGGAGGGTCCTCGAGAGGAGAGCCGCACTCTCTCTCATGCTGATCGAGTAGCCCGCGAAGCGGGCGTATCGAGATCCCCCAGCTCCAGACGAGCAGCCTGCAGACCACCCCGCTGACGACGCCGGGTCTCGATACGCCCCTCCGGGGCTCCTCGACCAGCAGGGGGTGCGCACAACATCAGCTGAGAGCAGGGTCCCTCCCCTGACAGCGGAGGCCACCCCTTCTCAGCTGATGTTCTGCAGCGCTCGAGCGCTCCCCACCGTTCGAGCGCCTCTCTGCTGACCGAGTAGCCCGCACAGGGCGTATCACCCTCGCTGAGACCAGCGTCCGCCGACCAGCCCTGCTGGCCACGGCGGGTCTCGATACGCCCCTGCGGGGCTACTCGACCAGCATGCAAGGGCAGCCCGGCCATGCTGATCGAGCAGCCTGCACGACGGGCAGCCCCTTCATGCTGATCGAGTGGCCCGGGGAGCGGGCATATCGAGATCCGCCGGCGCCGGACGTGGAGCCGTCAGCCGGCGGCGACGCGGCGCAGCGCCGCCAGCACGGTGCGGACCGCGGTGCGCGCCAGCGCGTCCGGGCGAGCCAGGACGTCGACGTGGCGGACGAGGCCGGCGCCCTCGAGCGGGCGGAGGACCATGCCGTCGACGGCGAGCGGTGCCGCGGTGATCCGGGGCAGGATGGCGATCGCGGCGCCGGAGCGGACGACCTGCGCGGCGACGGAGAACTCGTTGATCCGGTGCGCGACTCGCGGGGCGCGGCCGATCAGCGCGCCGAGGCGCTCGAGCACGCCCGTGAGCGGGAAGCCCTCGTGCGTGGAGACCCACTGCTCGTCGGCGAGCTGCTCGGGCCGGATGCTCGACTGCGCGGCGAGCGGATGCGCGGCCGGCAGCGCGATGTCGAGCGGCTCGACGAGGAGCGGGGTGACGACCAGCCGGGCCCGCGGCCACTCCGGATCCTGCGGCAGTCGGTGCGCGACGACGAGGTCGTGGTCGGCGGTCAGCCCGGCGAAGCGGCTCTGCGCGACGTCCGCATCGGTGAGCGCCACCCGCGGGCCGTCGGCGAGCGCCGCGAGCAGCGGGCCGAAGAAGGCGAGCCCCGCGCTGTGGAACGCCGACACCCGCACCGCGCGATCGTCGTGCCGGAGGAACGAGCCGATGGTGTCCGCCGCCTCGGCGAGCGCCTCCGCCACCCGCGTCCCCGCGACCGCGAGCGCCTCACCGGCCTCGGTGAGCACGAGCCGCCGCCCCTCCTTCACCGTCAGCGGCACCGGGACGCCCGCCTGCAGCGCGGCGAGCTGCTGCGAGACCGCGGAGGGGCTCACCCCGAGCGCGGCGGCCACGGCGGCCACGCTCCCCCGATCGCCGAGTTCGCGCAGCAGGCGGAGGCGGGCGGGATCCATGGGCGCGAGCCTAACCGGAAAGCAGCCGCTTCATCGTCGGTGAAGGAACAGCCGATCGCTCTTCCGCTTCCGGACTGCGACGCTGTCCCCATGCCCCTCCGCGCCCGCCCCGACCTCGCCGTCGACCTGCTGCTGCTCGCCGTCGCCGCCGTCTGGGGCGCGAGCTTCGTCGCCGCGAAGGACGTCGCCGCCGACATCGGCGTCCCGTCGACCGTCGCGCTGCGCTTCCTCACCGCCGCCGCCGCGCTCGCCCTGCTCTGCCTCGCCCGCCGCGAGCACCTCCCCCGCGCTCGCGGTCTCGCCGTCGCCGCCGTCCTCGGCGCCTCGCAGGCCGCGATCATCGGGCTCGAGACCTGGGGCGTCCACCTCACCTCGGCGACCAACGCGGGCCTGCTGATCAGCCTCGCGCTGGTGCTGACGCCCGCGCTCGAGGGCCTCGCCTCGCGCTCCTGGCTGCCGCGCTCCTTCTTCGTCACCGCCGTGGCGGCCGTGGTCGGGGTCGCCCTGCTCGTCTCGGACGGCGGCCTGCGCACCCCGACCTGGGGCGACGCCCTCGTGCTCGCGGCGGCCGTGGTGCGCGCCGTGCACGTCACGGCCAGCGCCCGGCTCGTCCGCGGGCGCACGGAGGGCTCGCTCGGCGTCGTCCTCGTGCAGCTGGTCGTCTGCGCCGCCGTCTTCTCGCTCCTCGCCGGGCCGGACCTGCCCGCCGCCGCCCGCGCGCTCGACGCCGGCGGCTGGGCCGGCGTCCTCTTCCTCGGGCTGCTCTGCTCGGTCTTCGCCTTCGTCGTCCAGCTCTGGGCGGTCCGGCGCACCTCGGCGGCGCGCGCCAGCATCCTGATGGGCACCGAGCCGGTCTGGGCGCTGCTCGTCGGCGTCGTCGTCGCGGGCGAGGCCATCGGCCCGCTCGGGGCGGTCGGGGCCGCGCTGATCGTCGCCGCGGGCTACGCGGGCCAGGCGATCGAGCGCCGGCACCGGCTCGGCACGAGCACGCCCGCCGACCGGACGGCAGACGCGGTCAGTGCGCCACGAGCTCCTGCAGCCCCGTGACCCGGAGCAGATCGAGCCGCGTCTGATCGGTCGAGCCGGGCGTCGCCGTGTAGATCACGATCCGCAGATCGCCGCCCGGCACGGCGAGCACATCGCAGTCGATCGTGATCGGCCCGACCGGCGTCGAGGTGACGGTCTTCCGGCTGGAGCGGTGCTCGGCGACCCGGGCCACGGCCCAGCGCCGCTCGAAGTCGGGCGACGTCGCCCGCAGCCGCGCCACCAGGTGCGCGAGCGCCGCGTCGTCCGGGTAGCGGCCCACCGCCGCGCGCAGATCCGCCGCGAGGTCGTTCGCGAAGTCCTCGGCGTGCTGGTCGTCGAACTCCGTGCCCTCGTGCCCCTGGGTGAAGTAGCGCCAGACCAGATTGCGGTCCAGGCCCGTGTGCCGCGAGGGATCGCCGTTCAGCGCCGCCCAGAGCGGGTTCCAGAGCAGGATGTCGTGCGCCGCACTGAAGACGGCGAGCGGCACGTCGCCGCAGCGGTCGACGATCCGCTGCACGCCCGGGGTGATGTGCTGCGGCACCTGCGTCGCGGTCGGCGGCGCGACCCCCGCGACCCGGTAGAGATGGTCGCGCTCCGCCTCCGTCACCCGCAGCGCGCAGGCCAGCGCGCCGAGCAGCTGCGCCGAGGGATGCACGGCCCGGCCCTGCTCGAGCCGCACGATGTAGTCGACGCTCACGCCCGCCAGCGCGGCGAGCTCCTCGCGGCGCAGGCCCGCGGTCCGGCGGCTCGGTCCGGCAGGCAGGCCCACCTCGGCGGGCGTCACGCGCTCGCGCCAGGAGCGGAGGACGTCCGCGAATTCGCTCATGCCCCCATGATCCCCCGCGGGGGCGGCGCGGTCCTGGTACTGCTGGTCCTCCCGTCGACCGGGGCCTGGGCGCCAGGAGTGCCGGGGCGGAGCATGGAGCCATGACAACGACACTGATCACCGGGGCCAACAAGAGCCTCGGCCTCGAGACCGCCCGCCGCCTGATCGAGGCCGGCCACACCGTCTACGCCGGCATGCGCGACCCCGCGAACGGCGACGCCGCCCGGGCGCTCGGCGCCCAGGTCGTCCAGCTCGACGTGACCGACCAGGCGAGCGTCGACGCGGCCCTCGCCTCGCTCCCCGCCCTCGACGTCCTGGTCAACAACGCCGGGATCCTCGGCACCTCCTTCGGCGTCGACGACCTCTCGGCGGAGGCGATGGCGAGCGTCCTCGAGACGAACGTCGTCGGCATCGTCCGCGTGACCCAGGCCGCACTGCCGCTGCTGCGCCGCTCGGCCGCGCCCGTCGTCGTCAACGTCTCCTCCGGAGTCGGCTGGCCGCGCGCCCTGGTCACGCCCGGCCGCGACGAGTTCGGCGTGCCCGCGATCCCCTACGCCGCCTCGAAGGCCGCGGTGATCACCCTGACCGTGCAGTACGCGAAGAACCTGCCCGAGTTCCGGATCAACGCGAGCGACCCCGGCTACACCGCGACCGACTTCAACGGCCACGGCGGGCACCAGACCGTCACCGAGGGCACCGACGCGACCGTCGCGCTCGCCCTGCTCGGCCCGAACGGCCCGACCGGCGAGTTCCACGACCGCCACGGACGCATCGAGTACTGAGCGCCGCTGCACGCTCGCTGGACGCTCGCCACCGAGGGCTCGCCGTGGATTCGTTGCACCTGGCAACAAACCGGCGGCGAGCCCGGCAGAATGGGGACATGACGCAACGGAGCAACTGGGCGGGCACCTACGAGTACCGCGCCGCCGACATCCTCGAGCCGGAGTCGATCGACGAGGTGCAGAACCTCGTCCGCGGGAACGAGCGGGTCCGCGCGCTCGGCACCCGCCACTCCTTCAACGCCCTCCCCGACACCCCGGGGGCACTGCTGCACCTCGGCCGCATCGCCCCCGACCCGGTGATCGACGCCGACGCGAGCACCGTCACCGTCGGCGGCGCCACCCGCTACGGCATCGTCGCCTCGCACCTGCACAGCAACGGCTACGCCCTGCACAACATGGGCTCGCTCCCGCACATCTCGGTGGCCGGCGCGATCTCGACCGGCACCCACGGCTCGGGCGACCGCAACGCCAACCTCTCCTCCGCCGTCTCGGCGCTCGAGCTGGTCACGGCCGACGGCTCGCTGCGCACGATCCGCCGCGGCGAGCCCGGCTTCGAGGGCGTCGTCGTCGGCCTCGGCGCCTTCGGCGTCGTCACCCGGGTGACCCTCGACATCCAGCCGACCTTCGACGTCCGCCAGGACGCCTTCGTCGACCTGCCCTGGGACCGCGTGCTCGACGACTTCGACGCGATCACCTCCTCCGCCTACAGCGTGAGCCTGATGACGCACTGGTCGAGCCCCACGGTCGAGCAGCTCTGGCTGAAGACCAAGGTCGAGCAGGGCTCGGTCGCCGACGTCGACGCGACGCACCTCGGCGCGGTCGCCGCCTCCGCCTCGCTGTTCGCCGTCTCGGAGGGCGTCGACTCGAACCTCAACCCGTTCGGCGGCTCCGTCGGCCCCTGGTCGGAGCGCCTGCCGCACTTCCGCCTCGACCGCGAGCCGAGCGCCGGCGACGAGATCCAGAGCGAGTACATGGTGCCGCGCGAGAACATCCGCGAGGCCCTCGTCGCCCTGCGCGCGATCGGCGAGCGGATCGACGAGGTCCTGCTGATCACCGAGCTGCGCACCATGGCCGGCGACGACCAGTGGCTCTCCCCCGCCTCCGGTCGCGACAGCGTCGGCATCCACTTCACCTTCAAGAAGGACCGCGCCGGCGTCGATGCCGTGCTGCCCGCCGTCGAGGGCGCGCTGCTCCCGCTCGGCGCCCGCCCGCACTGGGGCAAGCACTTCCTGGCGACCGCCGCCGACATCGCCCCGCTCTACCCGCACCTCGACGAGTGGCGCACCCTCCGCTCCGCCTGGGACCCCACCGACCGCTTCGCCAGCGCCTTCGTCCAGGACCGCCTCCTCGCCTGACCCCCCTCTCCCCCTCTTTCGCGAGATGCCACTTATGAGCGCGACACGCCGTGAAAGGCGTGCACAAGTGGCATCTCGCGGAAGGGGACGGCGGGGGTAGCGTCGGAGCGACGAGAGGGAGGCAGCATGCCCGCGAAAGAGGAGATCCCGTCGACGATCGAGCGGTCGGACGAGCACGCGCAGAAGCTGTGGTCGGCCGCGCACGACTCGGCCGTCGACAGCTACGGCGAGGGTGAGCGCGCGCACCGCACCGCCTTCGCCGCGCTGAAGCACGAGTACGAGAAGGTCGGCGACCACTGGGAGCGCAAGGCCGAGAGCGGCCCCTCCGACGACCGCGCCGCCCAGCGCGGCCCCGACGGCGACGGCGACACGGCCGGCGGAGTCGACGCGAACGCCACCAAGGCGCACCTGCTGGACCTCGCGAAGCGCCTCGACGTCTCCGGCCGCTCGCGCATGACGAAAGCCGAGCTCGTCGACGCCCTGCAGCGCGCGAACGCGAAGCAGACTCGCCGCGCCCGCGACTGACCCGCGCACCGCACCGGCCGACACCCCGCCACTCTCCGAAAGTTGTCGTACTCGGCGCTCGAGTACGACAACTTCTGAGGAGTCCGAGGACGTCGTCGTCTTCGGCGCCTAGTGCGACGACGTTCGAGGACCGGGCCGGCGGCTAGGAGATGCCGAGCTCGTGGCTGAGGACGAGCGCCGCGGCGCCCTGCAGGACGAGCTCGCCCGGGTCGGTGCGGGACTCCATCCGCAGCTCGCGGGTGACGGCCGGCAGGGTGCGGCGGGCTATGGTCGCGCGCGCCTCCTCGAGCAGGGCCCCCTCGACGAAGCGCTCCGGACCGGCGAGGACGACCGCGTCGATCCCGAGCACGGCGACGATCGGCGCCAGCGCGATCCCGAGCGACCGGCCGGCCCGGCGCAGCAGCCGCTCCTGCTCCGGAGCCGAGGCCGCCGCGAGCCGGGGGCCGAGGTGCGCGACGGACACCGCGGACTCGAGGCAGCCCCGCCGCCCGCACGAGCACTGCTCGCCGTCCTCGTCGATGACGACGTGGCCGATCTCGCCGCCGGTGAACTGATCGCCCTCGACGAGGGAACCGCCGATGATCAGGCCGGCCCCGACGCCGTCGCCGAGCAGCACGAGCAGCAGGTTCGCGCCGCCGCCGCGGTGGAAGGTGTGCACGGCCAGGGCGGCCGTGTTGGCGTCGTTCGCGACGTGCACGGGCAGGCCGAACCGCTCGGCGAAGACGCTCCGCAGATCGAGGCCCCGCCAGCCGAGGTTGGGGGCCTCGCGCACGACGCCGCCGTGGTCGACGACCCCCGGTGAGCCGATCCCGATCCCGAGGACCGGCGCCTGGGATGAGGCGATCAGCTCGGCCGCGAGGCCGAGGGCGAGCTCGACCGCGTCCGCCCCGGACGCGCCGTCGCGGGCGAGCCGGCGGTGCTCCCGGATCTCGCCGCGCAGGCTGACCAGGGCTCCGGTGCACTCGGCCTCCGCCGAGAGGTCGAGGCCGACGATGCTCCGCGCCCCGTGGTCGAAGGCGATCACCAGCGCGGGCTTGCCCACCCGGGCGTCGACGCGGGGGCCGAGGTCGAGCAGCAGCCCCTCCGAGTGCAGCTCGCCGACCAGATCGGAGATCGTGACCGCGGTGAGCCCGCTGATCCGAGCGAGATCCGCCCTGCTCATCTCACCGTCGTGGAAGAGGCGCTGGAGGACGAGCGAGCGGTTGTGCCGGCGGTTGTGCGACGGCAGTGCCTTCTCGGTGACGCGCAGCTGGCCCATGGTCCTTCATCTCAGCCCGTGACCGGCTCAGCCCTTGACGGCGCCGGCCGACATCCCGGACACGAGATTACGCTGGATGATCAGGAAGAACACGACCACCGGGAGCGAGAAGAGCACGGCCCCGGCCATCTGCCCGCCGTAGTCCGTCCCCACCTGCCCGCCCGACGCGGTGCTGAAGGACGCGAGCCAGACCGGGAGCGTGTAGCTGGCCTGATCCTTCAGGAACGTGTAGGCGACGATGTAGTCGTTCCAGCCGGCGATGAAGGCGAAGACGCTGCTCGAGACGATTCCGGGCATCACCAGCGGGAAGAGGACGCGGGTGAGCAGCTGCCAGGTCGAGGCGCCGTCCAGGCGCGCCGCCTCGTCGAGCTCGACGGGGAGCGCGAGGAAGAACCCGCGCATCACCCAGATCGAGAACGGCAGCACGCCCGCCACGTAGGCGAGGGCGAGACCCGCGGAGGTCCCGATCAGGTCGACCGCGTTCAGGAGCAGGAACTGCGGCAGGAGCAGCGCCGTCGCCGGGAGCATCTGCACGACGAGGAGCAGGACCAGGATCGCCCGCCGGCCTCGGAAGCGGAACCGCGCCAGCGCCGCCGCCGCGAACAGCCCGAGCACCATCGCGAAGACGACCGCCGCGCCCACCACCACGACCGAGTTCTGCAGGTGGCGCAGGAAGTCGCCCTGGGTGAGCGCCCGGACGAAGTTGTCCAGGGTCGGCGACTCGGGGAGGAAGTGCGGGGTGGAGCTGAGCATCTCGGACTGCGGCTTGAAGGCCGTGTTGACCATCCAGTAGACGGGGAAGAGCCAGAGCAGGCAGAACAGCACCGCGATCGCCGAGCTGATCCACGGGTAGCGCCGCAGCCGGCGCCGAGTCGAGGTCGCGGTCACGGTCAGAGCTCCTCTCCGGAGCGGACGAGGGTCCGGATGTAGACCGCGCTCAGGGCGAGCAGGATCAGCGTCGACGCCACGGCGATGGCGGAGCCGGTGCCGATCCGGGCGCCGCCCGAGAACGCGGTCGTGAAGGTGAAGACGCCGAGCGTGGACGTGGCGCCGTCGGGCCCGCCGGCCGAGACGAGCCAGATCTGGTTGAAGACGTTGAAGTCCCAGATCACGGAGAGCATCGTCACGAGCAGCAGGGTCGGCCGGAGGGCGGGGAGCACGACGACCCGGTAGACCGCGAGCTCGGAGGCGCCATCGAGTCGCGCGGCCTCCTTGCGCTCGAGCGGCACCTGCGTCTCGGCGGCGTGCAGGGTGAGGGCGAGGAAGGGCACGGCCTGCCAGACGACGAGGAGCCAGATGCAGACCCAGGCGAGCCGCGGGTCGGCGGCCCAGTTCGTGCTGGTCAGATCGCCGACCAGTCCTGTCCGGGTGAGCAGCCAGTTGACGACGCCGTACTGAGGCTGGAACAGCCACCGCCAGATCAGCGAGGAGGCGACGTTCGGCATCGCCCAGGCGAGGATCAGCACCACGGTCGTGAGGAGGCGCAGAGCCGCCGGCAGCCGGGTCAGCAGGTGCGACATCCCCGCGCCGATCAGCACGCTGCCCGCGACGAGAGCGCTCGTGAAGACGAGGGTGCGCACCAGCGCGAGCCAGAACTCCGGGTCGCCGAGGATGTCCGCGTACTGCGCGAGCCCGACGACGTCGTAGGCACCGGTGAACAGGCTGCGCTGGTCGTAGTCGGTGAAGGAGGTGAGGACGAGGAACACGATCGGGGCGATCGTCACGACCGCGAGCACCAGCCCGGCCGGGGAGAGCAGCAGCAGCGGGGCGAGCGAGGAGCGGCGCCGGGCGCGGCGGGCCGCCGTCCCCGGGCGGAGCGGGGCGGCGGCCGGGGCGGTGGACATCGCGCGATCGCCCGGCCGGCCTAGTGGCCGTTGAGCGTGTCGTCGGCGGCGGCGTCGAACTCCTCCGACGCCTCCTGCACGCTCTTCGCGCCCGAGGCGATCGAGGAGAACAGCGACTCGATCTCCCGGTTGCTCTCGATCGCGGCCCACTTCGGATTGGCCGGCACGGACTCCGAGGTCAGCGCGGCGGTGAAGAACGCGCGCTCGATCTCGCTCAGATCGGACTGCGCCGCCTCGATCCCCTCCCGGCTGTTCGGGATCCAGCCGTCCACGCCGTGGACGAAGTCGCGCTGCACCTCGGGGCTCGTGGCGACGGCGATCCACTGCCGGGCGAGGTCGGCGTTCCGCGATTTGGCGGCGACCGCCCAGTTCGAGCCGCCGAGCACCACCGGCTGCGTGCCGCCGTCGACGCCCGGCATCGGGAAGGTCCCGAGCTCGTCCTCCGACAGCTCCGGGTTCGCCTTCAGGACGCCGGCGACGCCGGTGGTCAGGATCGCGGAGGTCTTGCCGTCGGCGAAGATCTGGTTCTGGTCGGGGTCGAGGGTGTTCAGCGTCGCCGAGGAGGCGCTGGAGTAGGCGTTCTGGAACTCCTTGAACGCCTCGAGACCGGACCGCGAGGCCCTCGAGCTGAGCGTGGACCACCAGGTGTCGCCGTCCTGCATCGCGATCCGGCCACCCGCGTCCCAGACGAACTGCAGCCCCGCGTACCAGTACTGCCCCGGGAGGTAGAAGGCCGAGAAGTCGGGGGTGCCGGCGTGCGCGGCCTTCACCTCGTCGAGCGCGGCGGTGAGCTCCTGGTAGCTGGTGGGGAGGGTCATCACGCCAGCCTCGGCCCAGAGCTTCTTGCTGTAGACGACGGCCCGCGCGCCCGCGAAGCCGGGGACGGCGAAGAGGTGCCCGTCGAACGTCGCCGGGTCGACGAGGCCGTCGAGCCAGGTCTGCCCCTGCGCGAGCTCGTCCCGGTGCTCCGTCAGGTCGAGGAGCCCGCCGTTCGCGGCGTAGCCTGCGACCTGGCTGCTCGTGGTCTCGCCACGCCGCTCTCGTCGATGTCGACCGCACAGCCGTCTGCTCGGGCCCGGGCCGGATCGCTTTCCAACCGTCCTCTCCGATCGGGAAGGTCGACGGACCGCGGTAGTCGATCACGATGCAGTCCGGGTTGGACACCTCGAGAGCGGTCGTCCCGAGCGGGCATCGCGCCGAGCTCGTCCACGGTCAGGATCCGCTCGCTCGTTCGACATCGTGACGATCGCGCCCGAGCCACGCACCGGACCGCCACCCTCTCCCTGAGAAATCAACGAGGAGACGCAGATCCATCGCGCACCTACCGTCGAGGGCGACCCTCCCCGACCCGACCCCGGAGCGCCATGACCCCCCTCGCCCCCGCCGCCCTCGCCGGCGGCACCGCCCCCGCGCATATCCGCCCGACCGTCACCGCGGAGGCGTCCGCATGAGGGTCACCGACACCAGCGACCTGTGGTGGCGCGCCGCCGTCTACTACAACCTCGACGTCAAGACCTTCATGGACTGGGACGACGACGGCGTCGGCGACCTCGAGGGTCTCGCGCACCGGATCGACTACCTCGCCGAGCTCGGGGTCGGCTGCCTCTGGCTCGCGCCGTTTTACCGCTCGCCCGGCAAGGACAACGGCTACGACATCAGCGACTTCTACGGCGTCGACGAGCGCTACGGCCACCACGGCGACGTCGTCGAGGTGATCCGCACTGCGCACGACCGCGGGATGCGCGTCATCGTCGACCTGGTCGTCAACCACACCAGCGACCAGCACCCGTGGTTCCAGGCGGCGCGCTCCTCCCCCGACAGCCCCTACCGCGACTACTACGTCTGGCGCGACGAGACGCCGGCCGACCAGCCGGCGAACGTCTTCCCGGACGTCGAGGACGGCGTCTGGTTCTTCGACGAGGAGGCCGGGCAGTACTACCTGCACAACTTCTACCGGCACCAGCCCGACCTCAACACCGACAACCCGGCGGTGCGCGACGAGATCGCGAAGCTCGTCGGCTTCTGGCTGCAGCTCGGGGTCGACGGCTTCCGCGTCGACGCGGTGCCCTACCTGATCGAGCCGGGCGCCCGCGACGAGCACGAGTGGCTGCGCCTGCTGCGCCGCTTCATCAGCCGCCGCTCGGGCGAGGCGATGCTCCTCGGTGAGGTGAACACCACCCGCGACGAGCAGCTCGCCTTCTTCGGCGGCGAGGACGCCGACGAGCTGTCGATGCAGTTCGACTTCATCGGCAATCAGCGCCTCTACCTGGCGCTCGCACGGGAGGACGCGACGCCGCTCGTCGAGGCGATCGCGAGCCGTCCGCCGATCTCCGTCGGCAGCCAGTGGGCCAACTTCGTCCGCAACCACGACGAGCTGACCCTCTCGCAGCTCACCGACGACGAGCGCGACGAGGTCTTCACCGCGTTCGCGCCGGAGGAGTCGCAGCGGATCCACGGCCGCGGCATCGTGCGCCGCCTCCCGCCGATGCTCGACGGCGACCCGCGCCGTATCCGGATGGTCTACAGCCTGCTGTTCTCGCTGCCCGGCTCGCCCGTCCTCTACTACGGCGAGGAGATCGGGATGGGCGAGAACGCCGACATCCCCGGCCGCAGCGGCGTCCGCACGCCGATGCAGTGGACCTCCGCGGCGAACGGCGGCTTCTCGCGCGCCGAGCCCGGCGACCTGATCGCGGCCCCGCCCGGCGGCGGCTTCGGCCCGGAGCACGTCAACGCCGCCGCCCAGCTCCGCGACCCCGGCTCGCTGCTCGCGCACATCAAGGGCCTCGCCTGGCTCTACCGCCGCTCCCCCGAGATCGGCTGGGGCGAGTACACCCACCTCCCGGCCGACCAGCCCTGCGTCTTCGCGCACCGGATGTCCGCGTCGACCGGCACGACCGTCGCCGTGCACAGCTTCGCCTCGAGCCCGCGCACCGTGAGGATCACGCTCCCCGACTCGGAGCCGGGCTCGCGCCTGGTCGACTCCCTCGGCGGCGAGTCGCGGCCGATCGGCGACGACGGCTCGGTGACCCTCGGGATCGACGGCTACGGCGCCCGCTGGTTCCGCGTGGTGACGGCGGAGTCGCGCCGCCTGGTCTGATCCGGGAGCGCGACTGGTCCGATCCGGGAGCGCCGGGTGCGCCGATCCGGAAGCAGCGGCAGGAGAGGTCAAGCCCCTTCTGAGCGCCGGAGAGCCCTGCCTACCGTCGAAGAGCGGGCGACGAGGTCCGCACCGACTGCTCCCGGAAAGGTACGACCGCATGTTCTTCCACCGTCAAGAGCTCCAGTTCACGTCCTCCCCCTCCAAGCCCGACGCCGTCTTCGCCCGCCGGTTCCAGGAGGTGCTCGGCGGCCAGTACGGCGAGATCACCGTCGCCATGCAGTACGGCTTCCAGGCCTGGAACGCCCACGAGCCCGGCAAGTACCGCGACCTGCTCTACGGCATCGGCGCCGAGGAGTTCGGCCACGTCGAGATGATCGCGATCATGATCGCCCAGCTGCTCGAGAAGGCTCCCGTCGAGCAGTCCGAGGACGCCATCAAGAAGGACCCCGTTCTCGGCGCGGTCATCGGCGGCACCGACGTCCAGGCCGCGATCGTCGCCGGCGCCGGCGTCCGCCCCGTCGACAGCAACGGCAACCCCTGGCAGGGCTCGTACATCACGGCGAGCGGCAACCTGCTGGCCGACTTCACCGCCAACGCGAACGCCGAGATGCAGGGCCGCCTGCAGGTCGCGCGGCTGTACCACATGACCGACGACCACGGCGTGCGGGACCTGCTCTCGTTCCTCCTGGCCCGCGACACGATGCACCAGAACCAGTGGATCGCCGCCGCCGCCGAGCTGCGCGCGGAGGGCGCGGAGGACCTGCCGGTGCCCTCGAACTTCCCGCTCTCGAAGGAGGAGCGCTCGGTGTCGTACGAGTACATCAACTTCTCGGACGGCGCCGCGGCCGCCGAGGGCAGCTGGGCGTCCGGACCCACGCCCGACGGCAAGGGCGAGTTCAGCTACCGCACGGCGAGCCCGGACGACGGCGTGCCGATGCCGCCGCCCACCCAGCCGGACGAGCGCTTCTACGGCACCTCGCCGAAGCCGAACATCGTCGAGAAGGCCGTCGGCGCCGTGAAGGACGCGGTGACCGGCAAGTAGCGGTCGAGGCCATGGATGCCGGGAGGCGAAACGATTCGCGTCGTTTCGCCTCCCGGCCCTGGTCCGACAAGTGGGGATGCACCTAGGCTGACTGCGAATCGTTTCGCCTCACGACCCCGAGGAGTGGCATGGACGCCGCCGTCACCGCCGCCGACCCCCGCACCGCCGCCCCGCCGGCGCACCGCACCCTCGCGAGCGGTCGCCGCATCCCCTCGATCGGCGCCGGCACCTTCGGCTCCGACCGCTACGACGCCGAGACGGTCGGCCTCGCCGTCGAGCACTCGCTCCGGGCCGGCTTCCGCCTGCTCGACTGCGCCACGGTGTACGGCAACGAGCCGCGCGTCGGCCGCGCGATCGCCGACTCCGGCGTGCCGCGCGAGGAGCTCTTCGTGATGTCGAAGATCTGGAACGACGCGCACGAGCCGGACGCCGCGGTCGCCTCGGTCGAGCGCTCGCTCGAGGACCTCGGCCTCGACGTGCTCGACGCCGTCTTCGTGCACTGGCCGTTCCCCAACCACCACCCGCCGCACGCCGAGACCGACGCCCGCGACCCGGAGGCGCGCCCCTACGAGCACGCCGCGTTCCTGCGCACCTGGGCGGCGCTCGAGTCGCTCGTCGACCGCGGTCTGGTCCGGCACCTCGGCACCTCGAACGTCACGATCGCGAAGCTCGAGCGGATCCTCGCCGACGTCCGCATCGCTCCGGCGCTCAACGAGATGGAGCTGCACCCCTGCTTCCAGCAGCCGGAGCTGTTCCGCTACTGCCTCGATCACGGCATCCAGCCGATCGGCTACTCGCCGCTCGGCTCGCCGTCCCGCCCCGAGCGCGACCGCGTCGACGGCGACCTCGTCGACATCGAGCACCCCGCCGTGCAGGCCATCGCCCGCGAGCGCGGCGTGCACCCGGTCGTCGTCTGCCTCGCCTGGGCCGTCAACCGCGGCCAGATCCCGATCCCGTTCGCGGTGAAGCCCGAGCAGATCGAGGCCAATCTCGCCGCCGCGTCCCTCGCCCTCACCGCCGCCGAGCAGGAGTCGCTGCGCGGCGCCGAGCGCAACAACCGGCTGATCAAGGGTCAGGTCTTCCTCTGGCCGGGCAGCACCGACTGGCTCGACCTCTGGGACGCCGACGGCACGATCCCCGGCTGGGACGGCTACGGCTCCCCCGCGCTCTGAGATGGCGACGTACAAGGACCTGCAGCGGCTGACCGGGCTGTCGCTCTCGACGATCTCGAAGCACTACAACGGCCTGCCGGTGCGCCCCGAGAACGCCGTCGCGATCGAGGCGGCGGCCGAGCGGCTCGACTTCCGCGTCAACGGCTTCGCGCGCGGGCTGCGCTCGCGGCGCTCCCGCACGGTGGGCGTGCTGCTGCCGGCGCTCGACAACGAGTTCCACCTGTCGATCATCGCCGGGCTCGAGCGGGCCCTGCGCGGCGACGGCATCGGCGTGCTGATCGGCGTCAGCCTGCCCGAGCCGGGCGCCGCCGTCGGGCTGCTGCTCGAGAAGATGGTGGACGGGATCGTCGCCGTCCCGACCCGGGGCGACGTCGACGCGCTTCGCAGCGCCTCCGAGCAGGGCACTCCCGTGGTGACGGTGGACTGGGTCGACGACGAGCTCGAGACCGACCGCGTGGTGCTCGACAACCGCGCGGCCGGCGCCTCCGCCGCCCGGCACCTCGCCGACCACGGCCACCGCGCGATCGCGGTGCTCGGCGGCGATCCGGACGTGTCGACCACCCGGGAGCGCACCGCGGGCGTCCTCGACGAGCTCGCCTCCCGCGGCCTCGGGCCGGCCGAGGTCGAGCTCGGCCCGCTGAGCGTCGAGAGCGGCATCGCCTCGATGGAGCGGATCCTCGCCCGCCGCGACCGGCCGACCGCCGTCTTCGCGAGCAACCGCGAGCTGACCGTCGGCGCGCTGACCGCGCTCGGCGACTCCGGCCTGCGCCTGCCCGCCGACCTCTCGATCGTCGGCTTCGACACCGTCGAGCTCGCACGGGTCGTCCGACCGCGGCTGACCATCGTCGAGCAGCCGACCGACGCCATCGCCGCCGAGGCCGCCGCGCTGATCGAGCGCCGGCTCGACGGCAGCCCCGAGCCGTTCGAGACGCGCACCCTTCCCGGCCGGCTGATCGCCGGCGCCTCCGTCGCCCACGTCCACCACTGACATCCACCCCCCTCACCGAGGAGCACCATGCTGACCACGACCCTCCTGCACCCCGAGATCCTGCACGCGCTCGCCCGCGCCGGCCACGGCTCCCGGATCCTGATCGCCGACGGCAACTACCCCGTCGGCACCACGCTCGGGAAGAACTCCGCGCTCGTGCACCTCAACCTGCGCCCGGACACGCTCACCGTCGACGAGATCCTCGAGGCCCTGCTGACCGCGATCGTCGTCGAGGAGGCGACCGTGATGACGCCCGCGCCGGGCCTCGACGTGCCCGCGCAGGACGCCTTCCGCGCCACCCTCGACGGCGTCCCCTTCACCTCCGTCGAGCGCCACGCCTTCTACGCCGAGGCCCGCACCGACGACGTCGCCCTCACCATCGCCAGCGGCGACCGCCGCATCTACGCGAACCTGATCCTGACGATCGGCGTCCGCCCGGCCGACGCCTGACCGCGCCGCCTCCCTCCAGAACTTGTCGTAGTCGGCACGCCAGTACGACAACTTCTGGACGGCGGACGCACCCCGCCCGACGCCCGCCCGCCCACTTCCCAGAAGTTGCGGTAGTCGGGCGCGACTACCGCAACTTCTGAGGAGTGAGGGTGGGCGGGGGCGCGCCGCCGCCTGAGAGGGCGCGAGGCGTTCTCCGAGCGGACGTCCGTACTCTGAGCACCGTGGATCTGGACACCCTCCTCAACATCGGCCTCGTCGTGCTGTTCGTGCTCATCGGCGGGGTGTTCGCGGGCACCGAGATGGCGATCGTCAGCCTCCGCGAGAGCCAGGTGCGCGCGATCGAGGCGGGCAGCGAGCGCGGCCGGCGCATCGCCGAGCTGGTGCGGAACCCGAACACCTTCCTCTCGGCCGTGCAGATCGGCGTGACGCTCGCCGGCTTCTTCTCCTCCGCGTACGGTGCCTCGACGATCGCGCCGGACCTCGTGCCGCCCCTCGAGTCGCTCGGGCTCTCGAACGGCGCAGCCGCGACCGTCGCGCTGATCCTGATGACCCTCGTCATCGCCTACCTCTCGCTCGTCCTCGGCGAGCTGGTTCCCAAGCGCCTCGCCATGCAGAAGTCGGTCGCCTTCACCAAGGTGCTCGCCCCGCCGCTCAACACGCTCGCCCGCCTGATGCGACCGATCATCTGGCTGCTGTCGGTCTCCACCGACGCCGTCGTCCGGCTGCTGGGCGCCGACCCGCGCGAGAAGGGCGAGAGCGTCTCGGCGGACGAGGTGCGCGACATGATCTCGAGCAACACCGAGATCGCCGAGGACAGCCGGCAGCTTCTCGCCGACGTCTTCCGCGCGGACGACCGGCGGGTGGCCGAGGTGATGCGCCCGCGGCCGGACGTCGACTTCCTCCGCGGCGATCTGCCCGTCGCCGAGGGCTACGCGGAGGTGCTCGGCCGGCCGCACTCGCGCTACCCGGTGGTCGGCGAGAACCGCGACGACGTCCTCGGCTTCGTGCACGTGCGCGACCTGATGGCCGCGTTCCCGGAGGCGGGCCGCGACGGCACCGCGAGCAGCGTCGCCGACATCACCCGCCCGATCCTGGCGGTCCCCGGCACGACGAAGGTGCTCGCGGCCCTGCGCACCATGCGGCAGGACGGCCACCAGATCGCGGTCGTCATCGACGAGTACGGCGGAACCGACGGCATCATCACCCTCGAGGACCTGCTCGAGGAGCTCGTCGGCGAGATCTACGACGAGTACGACGGCGCGCGCCAGGACGTCGACGCGAAGGCCGCCGAGCAGCTGCAGGACCTCGACGGCGGCATGATCCTCGAGGACCTGGAGGAGCTGCTCGGCATCGAGCTGCCCGAGGGGCCTTACGAGACGGTCGGCGGCTACGTGCTCGACCGGATCGGCCGGGTCGCCGTCGTGGGCGACACCCTCGTCGTCGGCGACCACGTCCTCCGGGTCGCCGAGACCGACCGCTACCGGATCTCGCGGGTCACCCTGACGCCGCAGCCCGCGTCGGAGCCGGCCGGGCCGGTCGACGCCGACTGACCGCGGGTCCGGAAGTCCGGCCCCGGTCCGTCGCTGCCCCGCCCCGAAGCGACCCCCGGCCCCGTCAGGGCAGCGGCGCCTCGACCCAGCGCGGCGCCGGCAGCCCGGTCGCGCCCGGCCGCGCGAGCCACAGCCCGCCCGCGAGCGGGTACCGCGCCCGCTCGTCCGCCGACAGGTCGCGCGAGGCCGACGACACGACGGCGACGTCGAGCGCCTCCCCCGCGAAGGCGATGCTGGAGGAGTGCGGCGCGTCGATCGCGATGCCCTCGCCCTCCAGTCGGCGGCCCTCGGAGTCGTAGACGCGCACGCCGCTCCCGCCCCAGACCGAGCACCACAGCCGGCCCTCGGAGTCGACGGTCATGCCGTCGAGGAAGACGCCCTCCTCCGGCTCGAGGAAGGTCTCGCGCGGGCCGTTCACCCCGTCGAGGTACGGGCGGCGGTAGACGACGCCCGACTCCGTGTCGACCGAGTACATCACCGAGCCGTCGGGCGACCAGCCGAGGCCGTTCGAGAGCCGCAGGTCGTGGTCGAGGACGGTGACCGCTCCGTCGTGCTCGAGGCGCAGCAGCACGTCGTCACCGACGGACTCGCCCAGCGTCAGCGAGCCGACGACCAGCCGGCCCTGCGGGTCGATGGAGCCGTCGTTGAAGCGGTGCCCCTCGGGCAGCAGCTCGGAGCCGCGGGTCAGCGAGCCGTCGACCTCCAGGATCGCCAGGCGGCGGGTGAGCGCGACGAGCACCCGGCCGTCGCCGAGCGGCAGCGCGCAGCCGACCTGCTCGCCGACGTCCGTGCGGGTGATCGCCCCGAGCCCGTCCGCGGTGAGCGGCGCCGACAGCACTGCGCCCGCCTCGATGTCCACCCAGGTCAGCCGGCCGGTCTCCCCGTCCCAGACGGGCCCCTCGCTCAGGACGTAGGCGGGCGTTCCGGCGGGTGTCGCATCGATCATCCCCCCACGCTACCCACCCCCTCGGCGCCCCGCCCCTCCCCGTCCGCGGGAGATGCCACTTGTGCACGCGACACGCCGTGGAAGGCGTGCACAAGTGGCATCTCGCGGAAGGGGGCAGACGCGCACGTCGCCGGATACACCCGGCAGGCGCGCCGTGGCAAGGGGTGCATAGCCCGGCGATGCTCGGGTCTATCGTCGTCTCGCCGCGTCCGGGACCGCGCGCATCAGCAGCGCAGCCGGGGCGACAGGAAGGCGCGAGCCATGTCCACCGACACCGAAGAGCGCGGCCCCGTCCGGAGCCTCGTCCCCGCCCGCATCGACCGGCTGCCGTGGACGCGGTTCCACTGGTCGATCGTCGTCGGCCTCGGCTTCTCCTGGGTGCTGGACGGCCTCGAGATCCAGATCGTCGCGAGCGCCGGCTTCGCGAAGGAGTTCGACCTCTCGGCCGCGCAGGTCGGCGTGCTCGGCACGGTCTACCTGGTCGGCCAGATCGTCGGCGCGCTGATCTTCGGGCGGCTGAGCGACCGGCTCGGGAGGCGCAAGCTCTTCATCCTGACGCTGGTGATCTACCTGGTCGCGAGCGGTCTGGCCGGGCTCGCGCCGAACTACCTCTTCCTCGCCGTCTTCCGCTTCTTCGCGGGGATGGGCATCGGCGGCGAGTACGCGGCGATCAACTCCGCCATCGACGAGCTGATCCCGTCGAAGTACCGCGGCCGCGTCGACATCGCGATCAACGGCACGTACTGGGGCGGAGCGGCGCTCGGCTCCGCGGCGAACCTCTTCTTCCTCAACGACCAGCTCTTCGCCGAGAACGTCGGCTGGCGCCTCGGCTTCTTCCTCGGGCCGATCCTCGGGCTCGCGATCATCTACCTCCGCCGGCACATCCCCGAGAGCCCGCGCTGGCTGATGACCCACGGCCGCGAGGAGGAGGCGGAGCGCACCGTCGACGAGATCGAGCGCCGCGTCGAGTCGGAGGGCGGTGTCCTCGAGCCGGTCGACGACTCGCAGGCGATCACGGTGAAGGCGACCGAGAGCATCCCGTTCCGCACCATCGCGCGGGTGCTGATCAAGCAGTACCCGAAGCGGACCCTGGTCGGCGCGACCATGATGATCACCCAGTCGTTCCTCTACAACGCGATCTTCTTCACCTACGCGCTGGTGCTGGAGAACTTCTACGGGGTGGAGCAGAACGCCGTCTCGTACTTCTTCTTCCCGTTCGCGATCGGCAACCTCGTCGGTCCGCTGGTGCTCGGCCACCTCTTCGACGTCTGGGGCCGGCGGAAGATGATCTTCCTCACCTACGGCGTCTCCGGGGCGGTGCTCGCGCTCTCGGCGCTGCTGTTCAGCATGGACGTGCTGACCGCGACGACCCAGACGATCCTCTGGTGCGTCTCGTTCTTCTTCGCCTCCGCCGGCGCCTCGAGCGCCTACCTCACGGTCAGCGAGATCTTCCCGCTGGAGCTGCGCAGCCAGGCGATCTCGTACTTCTTCACCCTCGGCCAGATCGCCGGCGCCGTCGCGCCCACCCTCTACGGCGTGCTGATCGGCGACGGCAGCGACCGCGGCCCGCTCACCGTCGGCTACTTCGTCGGCGCGGCCGTCATGATCGTCGGCGGCGTCGTCGCCCTGATCTTCGGCGTCGACGCCGAGCGCCGCAGCCTCGAGAGCATCACCGAGCCCCTCTCCACGGTCCGCGACTGACCCGCCCCTCCCTCCCGCGAGATGCCACTTGTGCACGCGACACGCCGTGGAAGGCGTGCACAAGTGGCATCTCGCGGCGGCGAGGGAGGCGAGGCGCGTACGCTGAGGGGACACCCCCGGACGCTTCGGCTACCGGGCGCGGGGCCCCTTCTCCGGAAGGGGCCTCAGCTCTTTCCGCCCCACGCAGCGGGGCGACGGAGGACGCCGCGGTCGTCGTGGAGCACATCCGGAAACCGGCTCCGCTCGAGCACACCGCGGCGGATCTTGCGGATGTGCGCGGGCGCCACCGCGAGCAGCGAGGCCGACGGTCTGTCGGTCGGCGAGATCAGGCCGATCTCCTTGCCCGCCTCGTCGCGCACCATCCGGAAGGCCTCGGTGAAGTCCGAGTCGTTCGACAGTAGGAAGAACGTCTCCGCCTCGCCCCGGAAGGCGTCGACGAGCATGTGGGCGGCCAGGTTGACGTCGGACCCCTTCTCCTCCGTCCTGCGCACTCCGACCGTCACGAGCCGGCCGCCGTCGTCGAGCCGCGCAGGATGCACGGGCATGGTCCGACGATCTATGCGGAACATCCCTTCGTGGACGGTGATCCGCGGAGAGGTCCGCAGAGCGCGCACGTATGCCTGCTGTCGAGCCGGCGCCTGCGGATCGGTCCCGAGCGTCGCCCGGATCATGGCGGTGAAGTACCGGACCCGGACCACGTCGAAGGTCGGCAGAAGGAGATCGCACAGGCGTGCGAGATCGAGCCACTTGAGCGTCGGCTCAGACTCCAGGACCCTCCGGTAGAGGTTGAACCCGTCGACGTAGACGGAGGCCGTCGGTCGCGCTTCGTCCGTCGCGACGCCGGGCGAACGGAAGACGATCATCGCGGGAGGCTACCCACCCCTCCACGCTCCCCGTCGACTCCCCGTCGCCGAACGTCGGGTGCGCTCAGTCCCCTCCCTCCCGCGAGATGCCACTTGTGCACGCGACACGCCGTGGAAGGCGTGCACAAGTGGCATCTCGCGGCGGGGCGGGAGCGGGCGCGCGGGTCAGCCGACGTGGACGCCCGGGCGGCGCTCGCGGCGGGGCTCGGCGCGGCGGAGGACCTCGCGGGTGACGGGGGCGACCTCGCCGGTGCCGGTGATCAGGAAGCGGAACATGTTGGAGAGCGGGCCGCCCTCGGTCCACTCGAAGTAGACGTCCGGGACGACGCCGGTCAGGGCGCGGATCTCGAGGAGCACTGTCGCGATGGTGTTCGGGATGTTGCCGCTCGTCACCGTGAGCACGCGGAAGCCGTGGCAGACGCGCCCCTGCACCACGAGGTCCTCCTCGAAGTCGGACGAGTCGGTGGCGTGCACCTCGAGGAAGAGGACCGGGCCGCGCATCGGCAGGTTGCTGTCGCGCTGCTCCTCGGCCAGCTTGTCGCGGTACTCGCGCTCGGAGCCGTCGTCGGGCTCGTTCGCGAGGATGCGGATCACGCCGTAGTCGTCGGCGTCGGTGCTGAGGAAGTCGAGCGCCTGCGCGTCGAAGGTCACCGAGGTCGCCCGGAGCTGGAACGAGCGCTGCACCCGTGAGATCAGCGACACCACGAGGATCCCGAGGATGAACAGGCTCGCGATCCGCACGCCGTCCGGCCGCTCGACCACGTTCACGACCGTCGTGTAGACGAAGACGAGCGCGATCACCGCAAAGCCGACGGCCCGCTTGCGCTGCTTCTTCCGCTTGGCCGACAGGAACACGGCGACGGAGGCGGACGTGATCAGCACCAGCACCCCGGTCGCGTACGCGCCGCCCTGGGCGTCGACGTCGGCCCGGAAGAGAATCGTGATCAGGAACGCGACGGCCGTGAAGACCAGCACCAGCGGGCGCACCGCCGCGGCCCACTGCGGCGCCATCCCGTAGCGCGGGAGGTAGCGCGGCACGATGTTGAGCAGCCCGGCCATCGCCGAGGCGCCCGCGAACCAGAGGATGCAGATCGTGCTGACGTCGTAGGCGGTGCCGAAGGCGTCACCGAGGTACTCGTGCGCGAGGTAGGCGAGGGCGCGGCCGTTGGCCTGCCCGCCCGGCTGGAACTCGGCCTGCGGGATCAGCAGCGTCGTCACGAAGCTCGAGGTGATCAGGAACGCCGACATCGTCACGGCGGCGGTGATCAGCAGCCGCTTCGCCCCGCGGATCCGGCCGACCGGGGCCGCGTCGGTGTCACTCGCGTCGCCGCGGATCTGCGGCATCACCGCCACGCCGGTCTCGAAGCCGGACAGCCCGAGCGCCAGCTTCGGGAACACGATCAGCGCGATGCCGACCATGATCAGCGGATTGCCGTGCTGCGTCGTCAGCGCCGACCACCAGTTCCCGATCACCACCGGGTTCTCGGCGACGTGCGCGATCGCGACGACGATGACGACCGCGTTCAGCGCGAGGAACACGGCGACCAGCACGACCGCGATCGAGATCGCCTCCTTGAAGCCGCGGAGGAAGACGATCCCGAGCAGCGCGACCAGCCCCAGCGTCAGCGGCACCTCCGCGCCGTGGAACCAGGCCGGCGCGAACGGGTTCTCGACCGCGTGCGCGGTGGCGTCGGCCGCCGACAGGGTGATCGTGATCATGAAGTCCGTCGCCGCGAAGCCGAGCAGCACCAGCACGAAGAGCTTGCCGCCCCACCAGGGCAGCAGCCGCTCCAGCATCGCGATCGAGCCCTCGCCGCGGAAGCTCTCCCGGGCGACCCGGCGGTAGACCGGCAGCGCGCCGAAGAGGGTGAGCAGCACCAGGACGATGGTCGCCAGCGGCGAGACCAGGCCGGCCGCGAGCGCCGCGATCGCGGGCTGGTAGCCGAGGGTGGAGAAGTAGTCGACGCCGGTCAGGCACATCACGCGCCACCAGGAGTGCGTCTTCTCGGTGGTGGAGTGCGGCCCGGGGTGCGCGCCGGAGTCGCTCCGCAGCCCCTCGAGCAGCCACGCCTTCACTCCGCCGCGGCGCCCGGAGGAGGGCGCTGAGGAGAGGGGCGAGGGTTCGAGGGCGTCGGCGTCGCCGCGGACGAGAGAGGAGGTCACTGGACGTGTCTACTCGGCGGAGGCGGCTCCGGAGCCGAGAACGCCCGGATCCATACGGTTCCCTAACGGGCAGTTCGCGGGCGGGCGGCCCGAGGGACGCGGGTCACCGCCGCGAGGCGTGCACGAATAAGGCTGGATGCCCGGATCAGCCCGAAAACGAGGCGATCGCGGCCATCCAGCCTTAGTTGTGCACGGGGGCGGAGGTTTACTCCTCGACGACGATCGTCGTGATGACCGGGTTGCGACGGTGACGGCGGGTCAGCCAGCGGCCGAGGGTGCGCGTGATCAGCTTCTCGATCGCGTCGCGGTCGGTCGGCTGGCCGGCGGCCTGGAGCACCGCGTCGTCGATCGCCTTGCTGGCGTTCTCCTTCCAGCTCGGCTCCTCCACAAAGCCGCGGGTGAAGAACTCGACCGGCTCGCCGAGCGTGCCGCGGTCCAGGTCGACGATGGCGAGCACCGTGATGGTGCCCTCCTCGGCGAGGACGCGGCGGTCGATCATCGCGTCCTCGGTCGCGACGCCGATCGTGGTGCCGTCGACGAAGACGAGGTCGGCCGGGATGCGGCCGCTCATCCGCGAGCGCCCCTTGACGAGGTCGATCGAGACGCCGTCCTCGACGACGAAGACGTTCTTCTCGTCGATGCCGGTGCGCGTCGCGATCGCGGCGTTCGCCGTGAGGTGGCGCCACTCGCCGTGCACGGGCAGGACCGCGGTCGGGCGGAGGATGTTGTAGCAGTAGGCGAGCTCGCCCGCGCTGGCGTGGCCCGAGACGTGCACCTTGGCGTTGCCCTTGTGCACGACCGTCGCGCCCCAGCGGGTGAAGGCGTTGATGATCCGGTAGATCGCGTTCTCGTTGCCGGGGATCAGCGAGCTGGCGAGCAGCACGGTGTCGCCGGGGCCGATGTCGATGATGTGGTCCTTGTTGGCCATGCGCGAGAGCGCCGCCATCGGCTCGCCCTGCGAGCCGGTGCAGATCATCACGATCTGGGTCGCGGGCAGCTTCTCGAGCACCTTCATGTCGACGACGAGGCCGGCCGGGATCTTGAGGTAGCCGAGCTCGGCGGCGATGCCCATGTTGCGGACCATCGAGCGGCCGACGAAGGCGACCTTGCGGCCGTGCTTCTGCGCGGCGTCGAGCACCTGCTGGATGCGGTGCACGTGGCTGGCGAAGCTCGAGACGACGATGCGGCGCGGGGCGGTGCGGAAGACCTGGTCGATCGCGGGGGCGAGGTCGCCCTCGGAGATCGCGAAGCCGGGGACGTCGGCGTTGGTGGAGTCGACCAGGAAGAGGTCGACGCCCTCGTCGCCGAGGCGCGCGAAGCCGGGGAGGTCGGTGGTGCGCCCGTCGAGCGGGAACTGGTCCATCTTGAAGTCGCCCGTGTGCAGCACGAGGCCGGCCTCGGTGCGGATGGCGACCGCGAGGCCGTCGGGGATGGAGTGGTTGACCGCGAGGAACTCGAGGTCGAAGACGCCGGCGTCGATCCGGTCGCCCTCCTTCACCGGGCGGGTGCGCGGGGTGATGCGGTGCTCGGTGAGCTTCGCGGTGATCAGCGCGAGGGTGAAGGTCGACGCGATGATCGGGATGTCGCCGCGCTCCTTGAGGAGGTACGGCACGCCGCCGATGTGGTCCTCGTGGCCGTGGGTGAGCACGATCGCCTCGATGTCCTTCAGGCGCGAGCGGATCGCGGCGAAGTCGGGGAGGATCACGTCGATGCCGGGCTGGTTCTCCTCGGGGAAGAGCACGCCGCAGTCGACGATGAGCAGCTTGCCCTTGTGCTCGAAGACGGTCATGTTGCGACCGATCTCGCCCAGGCCGCCGAGCGGGGTGATGCGCATGCCGCCCTTCTCCAGCGGCTTGGGGGCGGGGAGCTCGAGGTGGTGGCGCGCGGGCTTGGCGGTTCTGGCGTTTCGCATGGGTGCTTTCTGGTGGGGGACGTGGCGTCGTGCTGGTGCGCGCGGCCCCCGCTTCGTGCGGAGCGCCTCGGCGCAGGTGGTCTGTGTGGTCGCAGCCGCCGGGTGGTTCCGGTGCTCTGCACGGCCTCGTCCGCAGCCACCCGGGTCGTGCTCCGCGCCGCATCGTGCGGCACCGGGAGCGGTGCGGGTGGGGGCGCGGGTCGCGGTGAGGAGGTGGACCCGGAGTGTGCGGATCGCTGCCGAGACCGCGGCGGCCGCGTCCAGCATGACAGCATCCGCCGCGAGTTGCCCGCACAGCGCCGGATCCGCGCTGAGCCCGGGCACGACGGAGCCCCCTCGCCGTCGCCGGTCGAGGGGGCTCAGCGCCTTCCGCGAGATGCCACTTGTGTACGCGACACGCCGTGGAAAGCGTGCACAAGTGGCATCTCGCGGGAGGGAGGCGGGGGGTCAGCGCAGGGAGTCGAGCACGGCCTCCAGCTCGTCGACGGCGGAGTCGATCTCGCCGGCGGTAACGACGAGGGGCGGGGCGAGGCGGATCGTCGAGCCGTGGGTGTCCTTGGCGAGGACGCCGCGGGCCATCAGGGCCTCGCAGACGGCGCGGCCGGAGGCGAGGGCGGGGTCGATGTCGATGCCGGCCCAGAGTCCGGCGCCGCGGACGGCGACCACGCCGCGCCCGATCAGGGCGGTGAGGCGGGCGTGCAGCTGGGCGCCGCGCTCGCGGGCCAGCGCCTGGTACTCCCCGGTGGCGAGCAGCTCGACGACCGCGAGGCCGACGGCGGCGGCGAGCGGGTTGCCGCCGAAGGTCGAGCCGTGCTGGCCGGGCTGGAGCACGCCGAGCACGTCGGCGTTCGCGACGACGGCCGACACCGGCACGATGCCGCCGCCGAGCGCCTTGCCCAGCAGGTAGACGTCCGGGACGACGTCGACGAGGTCGCAGGCGAAGGTCGCGCCGGTGCGGCCGAGGCCGGACTGGATCTCGTCGGCGATGAAGAGGACGTTGTGCCGCGCGGTGATCTCGCGGACGGCGGGGAGGTAGTCGGCCGGCGGGACGACGATGCCCGCCTCGCCCTGGATCGGCTCGATCAGCACGGCGACGGTGTCCTCGTCGATCGCGGCCTCGAGGGCCGCCGCGTCGCCGAACGGCACCGTCCGGAAGCCGGGCGTGAACGGGGCGAAGCCGTCGCGCGCCTCCGCGTCGTCGCTGAACGAGATGATCGTCGTGGTGCGGCCGTGGAAGTTGCCGGCCGCGACGATGATGTTCGCGCGGCCGGGCGCGACGCCCTTCACCCGGTAGCCCCAGGCGCGGGCGACCTTGATGCCGGACTCGACGGCCTCCGCGCCCGTGTTCATCGGGAGGACCATGTCCTTGCCGGCGAGCGCGGCGAGCGCCGTCACGAACGGGCCGAGCTTGTCGTTGTGGAAGGCGCGGCTGGTGAGGGTGACCCGGGAGAGCTGCGCGCGTGCGGCGTCCAGCAGCACCGGGTGCGAATGGCCGAAGTTGACGGCGGAGTACGCGGCGAGGCAGTCGAGGTAGCGGCGCCCCTCCACGTCGGTGATCCACGCGCCCTCGCCGGTCGCGGCGACGACGGGCAGCGGGTGGTAGTTGTGCGCGGCGTGCGCCTCCTCCGCGGCGATCAGCTCGGCGGAACGGTCGGTCTCGGTGATGCTCATGTCGTGCCTCCTGAGGACGATCGACTCCTCAGAAGTTGTCGTACTCGAGTGCCGAGTACGACGACTTCTGCGGAGTGGGTGAGGGAGAAAAGGAGCGGCTCAGCGCCGCAGCTCGAGGGTGCAGCACTTCACGCCGCCGCCGCCGAGCAGCAGCTCGGACAGGTCGACGCCGATTGGGTGGTAGCCGCGCTCGCGCAGCTGGCGCTCGAAGCCGGCCGCGCGCGAGGCGATGACGACGTTGAGGCCGTCGGAGAAGGAGTTGAGCCCGAGCACGGACGCGTCCTCCTCCGAGACGAGGATCGCGTCGGGGTAGAGCTCGCGGAGGACGCGGTTGCCCTCCTCGCTGAACGCGCTCGGCAGGTAGGCGATGTTCGTGTCGTCGAGCACGGCGATCGCGGTGTCGAGGTGGTAGAACGACGGGTTCACCAGCTCGAGGGTGACGACCTCGCGGCCGAAGATCCGGGCGACCTCGGCGTGCGAGTCGGAGGCGGAGCGGAAGCCGGTGCCGGCGAGGATCCGCTCGCCGACGAGGAGGAAGTCGCCCTCGCCCTCGTTGACCTCCTCGGGCACGCGCACGTCGAAGCCGGCGCCGCGGAACCAGTCCATGTACGCGGGGCCCTCGGGCTGGCGCTCGGGGTAGGTGAAGGAGGCGCCGTAGGCGATGCCGTCGATCACGAACCCGCCGTTCGCGGCGTAGACCATGTCGGGCAGGCCGGCCTCGGGCTCGATCAGCTGCACGTCGAAGCCGAGCTCGACGTAGGTGTCGTACAGCGTCTGCCACTGGCGCACGGCGAGGGCGGTGTCGGTGGGGACCTGCGGGTCCATCCAGGGGTTGATCCGGTAGACGACGGTGAAGTGCTCGGGGCGGCACATCAGGATCGCCTTGGCGACGGGGGTACGTGCGACGGGGGTGCGGGTCGGGGCGGTGGCGAGCACGGCGGTATCGGTCATTCGAGTCCTCCTGCGAAAGGATGCGGATGAGCGGACCGGGTCCAGTGGCTCCGTCCCCGCGGGGCGGGTGGAGCACGCTCGCAGCCAGTCTCGCACGCGCAGATCCTGCGATTTCCGCCAGGAGACGCACGGAATCGCTCACTATCGCGGTCTCGCGCGCAGGATCGCAGCTCCCGTCGCGAGCGCGCATCCCTGCCGGACGAGCGGCCACCTCCCCTTTCCATGCTGGTCGAGTAGCCCGAAGGGCGTATCGAGACCCACCACCGCAAGGACTGCTGCGCCACCACTCTGCCGGGGCGTGGATCTCGATACGCCCGCTGCGCGGCCTACTCGATCAGCATGGGGTGCGCTGCGCGGACTACTCGATCAGCAGGGGGTGCGCTGCGCGGGCCGCTCCTCAGCACGGGGCGCCGACGCGGCCGCCCGCCGCCAACCCCCCGCCGATCCGCGACGGGCCCCCGGATGGGGGTCTGCGGGGCGGCGCCGCGAGAGTTCTCGAGGCACCCTGGCAGCTAGCATTCAGGCACCGTGTCCGCCCGCGGTCCGCCGCGGATCCTCTCGAAAGATCTGCCGTGACTCCTCGCCGCCGTCGGCCGCTCGCTCCTCTCACCGCACTCGGCGTCTCCGCCGTGCTGCTCACCGGCCTCGCCGCCGGTCCGGCGCAGGCGCAGGAGGACGCCCCACTCGGCACCGTGACGCAGACCGCGACCACCGACGCCTTCGATCGCGCGCTGTCGAACGCCAAGACCCAGCGCGACGCCGTCGCCGCCGACCCGGCCGCCGAGATCGTCCTCTCCGGCACCATCGCGCTGAAGGACACCGACGCCGCGCACCCCGCTCCGACCGGCGCCGCCTACCGCCTCCGCGTCGAGAACGGCGCGGGCACCGAGATCCGCACGATCGCCACCGAGGCCGCCTTCTCCCTCACCCTCCCGGGCGGCGAGGCCTACTACCTCCTCGCCTCGGTCGACGGCGACGACAGCTGGTACCCGACCTGGTTCGGCGACACCCCGATCGACGTCGAGGCGGACGGCGTCGGCGAGTCCCGCACCGACCTCACGATCAGCCTCCCGCGCGCGACCGCCGCCTCCGGCACCGTCACCGCCAGCGCCGCGTCCGGCGTCTCGACCACCTCGTTCGTCGTGCAGCCCTACTGGTACGAGCGCGAGACCAAGGCCTACTACCCGTTCGCCGAGGTCCGCACCTCCGGCATCCCGGGCACGGCCGACGCCTGGACCACCGCGCAGAAGGCGCTCCCCGCCGGCGAGTGGGTCTTCCGCCTCGCCGAGCCCGGCTACCCGTCCTACGACGACCAGTACTTCTCGAACCTGCCCCGCCTCACCGGCGCGGCGATCGTCCCCGTCCCCGCCGCCGGCCGCACCGGCGTCGACTTCGCCCCGACCGCGTACCAGTCCGAGGTCGGGCGCCTGCAGGGTGACGACCGCATCGCGACCGCCATCGCCGTGACCCGCTCCTACTTCGGCGACGACCTCCCCGTCCTCTACATCGCGAGCGGCGAGAAGTGGGCGGACGCGCTCAGCGCCGGCCCCGCGGCCGCGACGCAGGACGGCGCCCTCCTCCTGACCAACCGGGACGACGTCCCCGACATCCTCGCCGCCGAGATCACGCGCCTCTCGCCGAAGAGGATCGTCGTCGTCGGAGACGCGCTCTCGGTCAGCGACGCCGTCTACGACCGGCTCGCCACCTTCGCCCCGACCTCCCGCGTCGCCGGCTCGGACCGCTATGACACCTCGCGGAAGATCGTCGAGGGCGCCTTCCCCACGGCCGGCTTCGGCACCGTCTTCCTCGCCACGGGCGGCAACTTCCCCGACGCCCTGTCCGTCGCGCCGATCGCCGGCCGCACCGACCAGCCGGTGCTGCTCGTCGACGGAGCGCAGCCCGGCCTCGACGCGCCGACCCGCGCCGCGATCGACCGCCTCGACGCCGGCCGCGGCCAGCTCATCGGCGGCACCGGCACGATCTCCAGCGGCATCGAGTCCGACCTCCGCGCCTCGGGCCTCACCGGCTCCGTGAACCGCATCGCGGGCAAGGACCGCCACGACACCAGCCGCCTGCTCAACGCGGCCTACCCGCCCTCGCCGCTGGTCGACACTGCCTTCCTCGCGTCGGCGACCGGCTTCGCCGACGCCCTCGCGGCCGGTCCCGCCGCCGCCTCGATCGGCGCCCCGCTCTACCTGAGCGAGCCGAACTGCGTCCCCGTCGAGACCCGCAAGGCGATGCAGGGCCAGGACCTCGACCGGATCTTCCTGCTCGGCAGCGTGCGCACGCTCACCGCGGACGTGGCGTCGCTCCGCGGCTGCTGACCCGGAACCGGCCAGCACTCACCAGAAGTGCCCCGGTCGGGGGACAGATCCTCCGACCGGGGCCGTTAGCATTCGAACCATCGTGTCCGCCGCGGCCCGCCGCGCTCAACGGAAAGCCACACCGTGACTCCTCGACGCCGCCGCTCCTCAGCGCTCTCGCTCTCCCTCTCCTCGCTCGCGGTCGGCGCCCTCGCCGTCACGGGCCTCGTCGTGGGGCCCGCCTCCGCGGCGATGGCCGCCGACGGGGCGATCAGCGGCAGGGTCACGGTGCCCGCCGTCGCCGGCTCGCACCGCTTCGTGGTGCAGGCCTGGGACGTCGCCGGCGACCCGAGGGACGCGGACCTCGTCGCCTCGACCGAGAGGACCCTCGGTGCCGGCGCGACGTGGGACTACTCCCTCACAGGACTCGAGAACGGCTCGTACGTCGTCCGCGTGGTCGAGGAGCCGACCGGCAGCGGTGTCCCCACCGTCGGCGACCAGTTCTGGCTGCGCACCGACTGGGTGGGTGACTCCACGAAGGTCGCCGTCACCGGCGGCCCGGTCACGGCCGTCGACTTCGCCCCTGAGGCGTGGTCCTTCTCCTCCGCCCGCATCTCCGGCAGCGACCGCTACGGCACCTCCGTCGCCAGCACCCAGTCCGTCGATCCGGGCGTGCCGGTGCTCTACATCGCGAGCGGAGGAGGCTGGGCCGACGCGCTCAGCGCCGCACCCGCCGCCGCGGTCCAGGGTGGCGCGCTGCTCCTGACCGACCCGGACCAGCTCTTCCCCGTCACCAGCGCCGAGATCACGCGGCTCGCCCCGAAGAAGGTCGTCGTCGTCGGCAGCGAGCTGACCGTGTCGGCGGCCGTCTTCCAGCAGATCGACGCCGTCGCCGGCACGGTCGTGCGGATCGGCGGCACCGACCGCTACGACACCTCGCGGAGGATCGTCGCCGACGCCTTCCCGGCCGGCTCGGCCGAAGACGTCTTCCTCGCCACCGGGGGCAACTTCCCCGACGCCCTCTCCGTCGGACCGGTCGCCGGCCGCCTGGGCGAGCCCGTGCTCCTCGTCGACGGCGCGAATGCCGCCCTCGACGCCGCCACGCGCGCGGCGGTCTCGCGCCTGGACCCGACGACCGCGGTCGTGCTCGGCCAGGAGCCGTCGATCTCCGCGGGCATCCAGGCCGAGCTCACCTCGGCCGGCCTCGTCGACCGGACCACGCGCATCGGCGGCGAGAGCCGCTACGCGACCAGCCGCCTGATCAACGAGGCGTACGCGCCCGCCGAGCTCACCGACACCACCTACCTCGCCTCGGGCGAGGGCTTCGCCGACGCGCTCTCCGGAGCCGCGATCGCCGCCGCGGACGGCTCGCCGATCTCGCTGAGCCGGCCCGAGTGCGTTCCGGCCGCCACGGTCGACTCGCTGAAGCGCCTGCACCTCGACTACGCGGTCGTCCTCGGCAGCGAGCTCACGCTCTCGGCCGAGGTCGGACGCGTCGCGGCCTGCTGACCCGGTGACCACCGGAACCCGCGCCCTCCTCCTCGGCATCGAGACCGGCGGCACCAAGGTCGTCGCCGCGATCGCCGCGCAGGAGGACCCCGAGCGGATCCTCGCGAAGACGACCCTGCCCACCCGCGGGCCGGCGGAGACCCTCGGCGACCTGGCCGCGTTCACCCGCGACCACGGCGTCGAGGGGACCGTCGCCGCGATCGGCGTCGCCTCGTTCGGCCCGCTCGACATCGACCCCGCCTCGCCCGGCTACGGCCGGCTCACCTCCACGCCCAAGCTCGGCTGGGAGGGCACCGACGTGCTGTCCCCGCTCGAGGCCGCGGCGCCCGGCGCCCGCACCGCGCTCGTGACCGACGTCAACGGCGCCGCTCTCGGCGAGGCGCGCTGGGGCGCGGGGCAGGGTGAGCCCGACTTCGTCTACCTCACCGTCGGCACGGGAGTCGGCGGCGGCATCATCGCCGGCGGCCGCCTGCTCGCCGGCAGCGGCTGGCCCGAGGTGGCGCACGTGCTGCCGCGCCGGCACCCGGAGGACCGCTTCGAGGGCACCTGCCCGTTCCACGGCGACTGCCTCGAGGGGCTCGTCGCCGGCCCGGCGATCTCGGCGCGCTGGGGCGTGGACGGCTCGAGCCTCGGACCGGAGGACGCGGCCGCGAACCTGCGCTTCAGCTCCTACTACCTCGCCCAGCTCGTGACGACACTCGCCTACGTCGCGGGCGTCCGCCTCGCGATCGTCGGGGGCGGCGTCGCCAAGACGCCCGGCCTGCTCGCCGCCACCGAGGCCGAGGTGGAGCGCCTGATGGGCGCCCCCGGTGCGAACGGCACCGGCGCCGCCCACCTCCGCCTGGTCCCCCCGGCCCTCGGCGACGAGGCCGGCGTCCGCGGCGCCCTCTCCCTGGCGCAGTCCCTGCTCTGACGCGCGCCCTCTGCCTCCTTCGCGAGATGCCACTTATGAGCGCGACACGCCGACGCGGGCGCTCACAAGTGGCATCTCGCGGAGGGGCTACAGGGCGTCGAGGTCGCGGAGGGCCGCCAGGGCGCGGGCGAGGCGGGCGGGCTCGGGCTCGTCCCACCACTTCGGGCCGCGCTCGCCGAGACCGTGCTTGGCCAGGCCGGTCCGCGTGCGGGCGGCGGCGACCGCGTCCTCGTCGCCGGCCTTCTTCGCCGTGCGCACGCCGGAGCGGCCGCGGCCGAGGTGCGACTTCAGCGCCGCGACGACGTCCTCGGGGAGGCTCGGGTCGGTCCGGCGCCAGCGGCGGCCGTCGACGACCAGCCAGCGTCCGTCAGCGGTGGGGCCGTCGGCGAGAGGCTCTTCGGCGGTGGGTCCGTCGGCGACCGGCTCGTCGGCGCCGGACTGATCGGTGCTCACGACGCGGCGTGCGCCAGGGCCGCGTAGGCCCGCTCGGGGCCGGTCGTCCCGGTGAGCGCCGCGGACAGCTCGTCCAGCCGCTCCCGCGCCGCGCCGTCCAGCGCGAGCATCCGCCGCGCGGCGTCCGCCAGCTCATCGACGGTCGCACCGTTCGGATCGAGCACCTCCGCGACCCCCGCGTCCTCCAGCCCCGCGGCCCCCGCGAACTGGTCCGTCGAGAACGGCAGCACGACCAGCGGCACCCCGGCCGTCATCGACTCCGTCACGCTGTTGTTGCCGCCGTGCGTGACCGCCAGCGCGGCCCGGCCGAGCAGCGTCACCTGCGGCAGGAAGCCGCGGACCAGCCAGCCGGCGGGCACGTCGCCCAGGGCCGACGGATCGGTCGCGCCCGAGGCCAGCGCGACGCGCACCGGCCGCCCATCGACGGAGACGCCGGCCAGCGCCGCCACCACCCGCGCGAGCACGTCGTCGCGCACCGAGAGGAAGCTGCCGAAGCTCACGTAGACGACCGGGTCGTCCGAGGCGGCCAGCCACTCCTCCACCTCGGCGTCGCGCGGCTCGCCGCGGACGGCCGAGCCGAGGAAGGCGTGCGGCGGGAGCTGCGCCGTGCGCGCCGCGTCGTGCAGCTCGCCGGGGTAGTTCAGCAGCAGCACGTCGCCGCTCTCGGCGAACGCGTCGAGGCTGAGCGGCGCGGCCGGGTCGAGCGCGGTCAGCGCGGCGTTCCACTCCGCGGTAAAGGAGTCACGGACCCGCTCGCAGAGCGCCCGCAGCCGAGCCAGATCCTCGGCCGGCGGCTCGAAGGCGTCGGGCCAGACCGGCGGGAAGCCGTAGACCTCGCCCGGCACCGTCAGTGCGCTCGGGTGCCCGAGCACCACGTCGCCGTAGGGGACGCCGAGCGCCCGCAGCGCGACCCGCGCGGTGAAGGCGAGGTGGTCGACGACGATCGCGTCGGGCCGCACCTCGTCGAGGATCTCGCGCAGCCGCGCGGCGACTCCCGCCGGGTCCCAGAGCAGGTCGGTCAGCCGCTCGCCGGCCTGGTACTCCAGCGTCGGCACCATCCCGCGACGGGTCGCGTCGAAGAAGCCGCGGAGCGAATCGCCCTCGTCGGGCGCCTGCTCCTCCGCCCGGATCGTGCCCGGGTTGGAGCCGCGGCCGAGCCGGAGCGGGACGTGCTCGAAGCCGAAGCCGTTGACGATCGAGCGCGTCGCGTCGCCGGTCGCGACCACGACGCGCTCCCCGGCCTCGCGCCAGGCGGTGCCGAGGGTCGCCAGCGGCAGCAGGTGCGAGGCGTAGTCGGGGCTGACGATCAGCAGGGTCACGAGGCGCCCAGCACGAGGTCCGAGCCGAGCGGGCGCTCCTGCTCCGCGGTCGCCCGCGCGTAGACGGCGGAGAGCGCGTGCGCCATCGCCTCGATCGTGTAGCGCTCGCGCACCATGGCGCGGCCGCGCTCGGCGGAGTACTCGGCGAGCGGACCGGCGGCGAGGTCGAGCGCGAAGCAGGCGGCGACGGCGAGCGCCTCGTGATCGGAGGTGTCGACGAGGAAGCCGGTCACGCCCTCCTCCACATAGGTCGCCGGGCCGCCGGTGGCCGGAGCGACCACCGGCAGCCCCGCGGCGAGCGCCTCGAGCAGCGCGATGCCGAACTCCTCCTTGACGCTCGCGCAGACGTAGGCGCCGCCGGCCGCGGCGAGCCCGGGGCGGCCGTGACGCACGGCGCCCAGCCAGCGGGCGACGGTGCCGTTGGGGCGGTGCCCGGCGAGCAGCAGACCGCCCGCTGAGCCGGGCCGGACGGCGACGGCGCGGATCCGGTCGAGCTGCTCCGTCTCGTCGGGGGTCGGCGCGTCGAGGTCGCCGCCGACGAGGAGGAGGTTCGCGCGGTCGCGCAGCGGCGAGCCGGCCCAGGCCTCCGCCAGCGTCGCCATCCCCTTCACCCGGTGCAGCCGCCCGACGCTGAGCAGCAGCGGCAGCCCGCGGCGCTCGGCCGGCAGCTCGGCGAGGAGCGCGTCGAGGGAGGAGAGGTCGTCGCCGGCGTCGAGGGCGACCGGCTCACCGGCCGCGGCGGCGCGAGCCGCCTCCTCGCCGCGCTCGACCAGGCGCAGGTCGATCCCCTCGGGGACGATCGTGTGCCGCTCGGGGTGAGCGGTGATGTCGATGCCGAGCATGTCGCGCATCGTCTCGGCGAGCTCGGCGCGCGGGAAGAGCACGGTGTGCGCGGCGTCGGCGGCGAGCCGCTGCACCAGGCGCACGCGGAACCAGAAGTGCTCGACGGCGTCGCGGTCGCCGAAGTCGGCGCGCGAGAGGGTGCCCGCCTCGTCGAGCCCGGCGATCAGGGCGTGCGGGTCCGGTGCGACGGTGAAGACGACGGGGATCTCCAGCTCGCGCGCGACGGCGGCCGCGGCGAGCGAGCCGACGTCCGCCATCCGCAGGTGCACGACGTCGACGCGGCCGGCCGCGCGGAGGTAGCGGCGGATCCCGCGCTCGGCGGCGATACGCCGCGGCCAGGCGAGCGGCATCGGCACGGCGGCGCCCACGAACGGCACGGGCGCGAAGCCGTGGCCCGCGGCGGGCAGCTCGGCCAGCGCGCGCTCCGCCTCGGCCCAGGTGCCGCGGGAGAGGGTGAGGACGCGCTCGATGCAGTCCTCCTCGGTCAGCGCGTCTCCGAGGCGGACGAGGAGGGTGGCGATGCCGCCGTTGTCGCCCGCGCCGACACGGGTGAGCGTTCCGTCGATGTCGGCGTGCACGAAGAGCTGCGCGACGGTGGGGCCGGCGTCGGCGACGGGAGCGATCGCCCGGTCGGCGAGGGCGACGCGCGCGACGGGACCGAGCGGCTCCGGCATCTCGCCGAGGCGGGCGAGCATCAGCGCGGCGTCGTCGGAGGGCCGCTCGCCGAGCGCGTCGGCGGCCGCGGCGCGCGCCTCGAACACCTCGCCCTCGTCGGCGGCGGTGTGCAGGAGGGTCCGCTCGGCGATCGCGCCGGGGACCAGGCCGATCGTCTCGACGTAGCGCGCGCGGACGTCGCGGTCGCGCTCGCCGATCAGCGCACCCTCGAGCGCGAGCGCGACGAGGTCGGGGGTGGAGGACGCCCAGAGCAGCAGGGTGCGCTGCGCGAGCATGCCGGCGAAGCCGCCGTCGCGGACCATGCGCAGCAGCGGGCCGACCGCGGCCGGCCGGGGCAGGCGGCCGCCGAACGCCCAGGCGGCGTGCTCGCGGATGAAGGCGCGCTCGTCGGCGAGCAGCCGCAGCAGCGCGAGGTCGGCCTCCTCGTCGAAGACCTGCGCGAGCGAGTGCACCGCGGCGATGGCGGTGAGCTGGTCGGCGGGGTCGAGGGCCGCGCGGGTGAGCAGGCGCACCGCGCGTCCGCCTCCGTCGCTCACGGCGGCGATCGTCAGGGCGTCGGCCGCCCGGATCGCCTCGAGGAGGGTGGGCGCTGCGCGCACGGCGTCGAGAACGGTCTGCGTGGCCACGGGATCACCTGGTCTGGTCGGAGCGGAGGAGGGCGCGCCTCGGAGACGGCCCCCACGAGCATGCCGCTCCCGACGCTGGGAAATCACTACTTGCGCCGGAACTCCCCCCGCGCTAGCCCCTCCTGTCAAGGGGGTACCACCCGCGACTTCGCTTTCCGCGAGATGCCACTTGTGCACGCGACACGCCGTGAAAGGCGTGCACAAGTGGCATCTCGCGGCGGGGGATCAGGGCGCGAGCCAGTCCAGGAGTCTCGGGAGCGGCCACGTCGTCACGATGCGGTCGGGCGGGATGCCGAGGCGCTCGGCGCGCTCGGCGCCGTAGTCGAGGAGGCCGAGCTGACCGGGGGCGTGCGCGTCGCTGTCGATCGAGAAGAGGCAGCCGAGCTCCAGCGCCTGCGCGATCAGCTCGTCCGGCGGGTCCTCCCGCTCCGGGCGCGCGTTGATCTCGACCGCGGTCCCGTGGTCGGCGCAGGCGCGGAAGACGGCCTCCGCGTCGAAGGTCGACGGCGGCCGGGTGCCGCGCTCCCCCGTGACGAGCCGCCCGGTGACGTGCCCGAGGATCCGGGTCCGCGGATGCGCGGCCGCCGCGACCAGGCGCGCCGTCATCTCGCGGCTCGGCATCCGCAGCTTCGAGTGCGCACTCGCGACCACCACGTCGAGCCGGGCGAGCATCTCCTCGGACTGATCGAGCGCGCCGTCCTCGAGCACGTCGACCTCGATCCCGCTCAGGAGCCGCAGCGACCCGGTGTCGAGACCGGCCAGGTGCTCGAGCTGGTCGGCGAGCCGCTCGGCGCTCAGCCCGTGCGCGACCCGCAGCCGCGGCGAGTGATCGGTCAGCGCGAGGTACTCGTGGCCGAGCGCGCGGGCCGCGTCGGCCATCGCCGCGATCGGCGTCGCTCCGTCCGACCACTCGCTGTGGCTGTGCAGATCGCCGCGGAGGAGGCTCCGCAGCGCGCTCTCGGGCAGGGACGCGGTGCCGCGCAGCTCGGCGAGGTAGTCCGGCACCCGCCCCTCGAGCGCCTGGCGGATCACGGTGAAGGTCGTGTCGCCGATCCCCGGCGCCGCGCGGACCAGCGCGAGATCGGCCCGCTCGCCCTCGGCCATGCCCTCGAGCACGGCGAGCGCCTTCCGGAACGCCTTCGCGCGGTACTTCGACGCCCGCTCCTGCTCGAGCAGGGCGGCGATCTCCTGCAGTGCCGTGAGCGGATCCATGCTCCCGGTCTAGCAGACGCTCGCGCTCCCCTGGGTGATCGCCGAGCGCCCTTGCCCGCGGCGCAACACGCGATATATCGTGACTTCCATCGACTCGCGCTATATCGCGAGTCGTCCCGGTATCACCAGCAGCAGGATCGCCCCGCGAGGGCGCAGGAGGAGGAGCACCATGTCGCTCGAGAAATGGCTCGTGCAGGCGGGCGAGACGAAGGTCATCGACCTCGACGTCGTCCGCGCGATCAAGATCGCCCTGGTCGGCGGTCAGATCGACGTCATCGGGCACGACGAGCCCACCGCCCGCGTCGAGGTGCACAGCGTCTCCGGCCGCCCGCTCAAGGTCTCGATGGACGGCGACCGCCTCGAGGTCGACCACATCCAGCTCCGCTGGGACACCGTCGTCGACGTCGCCAAGGGCCTCGGCCGCAAGGGCGACCGCGCCGACATCAGCCTGCTCGTCCCCCGCGGCGTCGCGCTCAAGTTCGACACCGTCTCGGCCGACGGCCTCGTCTCGGGTCTGCACTCGGACGCCCGCGTCTCCACGGTCGGCGGCGACATCGTCATCGACGGCCTGCGCGGCGACATCGAGGCGAACACCGTCCACGGCGAGCTCTCCGTCCGCAACCACACCGGCCGCGTCACCGCGCACACCGTCTCGGGCGACGTCACCACCGCCGGCGCGCTCACCCGCTTCTCCGTCGACGGCGTCTCGGGCAGCGTCTTCGTCGACGCCGAGGATGCACCGGACGAGATCCAGTGCAACACCGTCAGCGGCGACCTCACCATCCGGATCGACGAGGGCCTCGGCGCCCGCTACCGGATCAACACCGCCACCGGCACGCTCCAACTCGACGGCGAGGTCGTGAAGGGCACCTTCGGCCGCGGCTACACCGCGACCACCGGCTCGCTCGACTCGAAGTGGGTCGACGTCACCGCCAACTCGGTGACCGGCGCCGTCACCGTCGTCCGCCGCTCCCCCGCCGCTCCCGCCGCGCAGCGCCTCACCGACGCGAGCGCACTGTGAGCCCCGTCTTCGCGCACGGCCGCCTGCGCCTCTACCTGCTCAACCTCCTCGCGGAGTCGCCCAAGCACGGCTACGAGCTGATCCAGGCGCTCAGCGAGCGCTTCGGCGGCACCTACGCCCCGAGCGCCGGCACGGTGTACCCGCGCCTGGCGAAGCTCGAGGAGGAGGGCCTGGTCACCAAGGAGGCCGACGGCCGCAAGACCGTCTACTCCATCACCGACGCCGGCCGCGACGAGCTGGCGAACCGCGCGACCGACCTCGGCGACATCGAGGAGGAGCTGACCGACTCCGTCCGCCGCCTGGCCGACGAGGTGCGCCTCGGCGTCGCGGAGGCGATGAAGAGCCTGCGCGCGGATCTGGCGAGCGCCGCCCGCGACTCGCGTCCGTCGCGCGGCGGTCCGGAGCACTCGGCCGAGACGCCCGCCCCGGCGGAGTCGACGTCGGACTCGACCTCGGGCTCGACCACCGGCGAGCGCCCGCAGGACGCCCCGCCCGCCGAGAACCCCGCCGCCGACACCGCCGCGGTCGACGCGCGCACCGCCTCCCGTCTCGCCCTGCGCGACGCCGAGGTGCTGCTCACCGAGTTCCGCGACGAGCTGCGCGCCGAGCTGCGCACGGCCGCCGCGCACGGCTCGGTGAGCGCGGCGAGCACGGACGCCCTGCGCAGCGCGCTCGACCAGGCGCGCGCGGCCGTCCGCTCCACGCTGAGCTGACACCCACCGCACCACCGCACCACCGCTGACGGCGGGGATCCCCTCGGGGGTCCCCGCCGTTCGGCTGTCCGCCCGCCGCCGCCACCGCGCTGGACGACGAAGGACTCGTGGCCCCGGCCCGTCCGACGGGATCGGCCGGCTCCTCCGTGCCGGAGCGGTTCCGACGTGCCGGAGACACGCCGACTGACCGGTGCCGGAGGCTCGGCTCGCTCGATCGGCTCGGGCTCGTGGAATCAGCCGGTTCCGGCGTGCCGTACTGGTTCTCGCGTGCCGGAGGTGGCCGAGGTCAAACTTCGGCTCGCGGATCCGGCTCGGACTCGCTGAATCCGGCGGTTCCTGCGTGCCCAAGCGGTTCTCACGTGCCGGAGGTGGCCGGTGGCCGATGTTCGGCTCGCAGTTCCGGCCCAGGCACGCGGAATCGGACGGTTTTCACGTACCGGAGCAGATTCCGCGCGCCAGAGGCGGCCTGGGTGCACATCCGGCTCGCGGTTCAGGCCCGGGCTCGCGGGATCGCACGGTTCCGACGTGCCGGAGCTGTTCTCGCGTGCCGGAGGCGGCCGGGCGGATCTTCGGCTCGCGGTTCAGGCCCGGGCTCGCGAGATCGCACGGTTTCGACGTGCCAGAGCGGTTCTCCCGTGCCGGAGGCGGCCGGGGCGGATCTTCGGCTCGTGATTCAGGGGCGGGCTCGCGAAGTCTTCCCCGGCTGGCGGAATCGGGCGATTCCGGCGTGCGGGGGAGGTTCTCACGCGCCGAGGATGGGCGGACTGCCCAGGACCGCAGGTTCGGCTCGCAAAGTCGGCCTCGGCTCGCGGAACTGAACGGTTTCGACGTGCCGGACGGATTTTTGCGTGCCGGAGGCAGCCGGGCCGAATCCTCGGCTCGTGGTTTCGGCCTCGGCTCGCGGAATCGGACGGTTTCAGCGTGCCGGACTGTTTTCCACGTGCCGGAGGTGCCCGGGGCGGATGCTCGACTCGCGGTTTCGGCTCAGGCTCGCGGAATCGGGCGGTTCCGCCGTGCCCAAACGATTCGCGCGTGCCGGAGGTAGCCGAGGCGGATGTTCGGCTCGTAGTTCTAGCTCAAGCTCGCGGAATCGGTCGGTTTCGACGTGCCGGACTGAGTTTCGCGTGCCGGACGTGGCCGGGGCGGATGTTCGACTCGCGGATCCGGCTCAGGCTCGCGGAATCGGACAGTTTCAGCGTGCCGAAGCGGTTTCCACGTGCCGGAGGTGGCCGGGATGGCGTCCCGCCTGCCGCGCTCCCACCCGCCCCTTGCGCTCCGCCGCTCCAGGACTATATTTCCTATAGGATCTTTTGTGCGACCAACGCCGGTCGCAATCGAGCGCAATGGAGCACTGATGAGCGAGAGCACACCCGCGCGGACCGTCCAGGGGGCGCCGAACCTCCAGGGGGCGCAGTCCTGGGACGGCGTCGACTGGAACCCCGACAGCTGGACCGCCGAGACCTGGCCGATCGCCACCTGCCTGCACGGCATACCGCCCGTCGGCCGCGACGGCGTCGCCCTGCACGACGCGGCCCCCGAGGTCTGGGACGACATGTTCGCCCAGGTCGAGCAGGTCGGCTTCACCCTCGCCGAGCTGGCCGACAGCCACGTCCGCCCGGCCGATCTCGAGCCGTCGCGCCGCGACGAGTTCCTCAGCATCGCGAAGTCGCACGGCATCGGCATCCCCTCGGTGCACCTGCAGCGCCAGAGCGTGATCATGCCCGGGCACGAGGAGAAGAACCTCGCCTACGCGCACCGCACCATCGACGCGGCCGCCGAGTGGGGCATGCAGGTCTTCTCGACCGGACTGCACCAGCCGTTCAGCGCCGCCCAGAAGCGCGCGCTCTGGTTCTGGACCGCCGAGGGCCCGAAGGACCCCGACGACCCCGACGTCTGGAACGCCGCCGTCAGCCGCATCCGCGAGCTCGGCAAGCACGCCGCCGACGTGGGCCTCCCGCTCGCACTCGAGCTCTACGAGGACACCTACCTCGGCACCGCCGACAGCGCCGTCCGCTTCGTCGAGGAGGTGGGCCTGGACAACGTCGGCCTCAATCCCGACGTCGCGAACCTCATCCGCCTGCACCGCCCGGTCGAGGACTGGCGCGAGCTGTTCGCGAAGACGCTCCCCTACGCCAACTACATGCACGTGAAGAACTACACCCGCGACGAGTCGGCCGACGGCTCCTGGGCCACCTCGGTCCCCTCGACCATGGAGGCCGGTCTCATCAACTACCGCCAGGTCCTGCGCGACGCGGTGGAGGGCGGCTTCCGCGGCATCCTCCTCGCCGAGCACTACGGCGGCGACAGCCTCGGCATGTGCTCGACCAACCAGACCTACATCCGCTCGCTGCTGCCCCGCGCGGCCCGGGCCTCGCAGTAAGGAACGACAGACATGAGCGACACCACCGGCACCACCACCCCGACCGCACGCACCATCGCCGTCGTCGGCTCCGGCTACATGGGCGGAGGCATGGCCCAGGTCCTCGCGCTCTCCGGCGCCACCGTCGTCATCGCCGACATCTCCGAGGAGATCGCCCGCAGCAACTACGAGCGCCTGCTCACCGAGACCGCGCAGTTCGTCGCCGACGGCCTCTTCCCCGAGGACGCGGTCGAGCGCATCCGGCGGAACCTCTCCCCCGCCGCCTCGATCGAGGAGGCCGTCGCGACCGCCGACTTCATCGAGGAGGCGGTGCCCGAGAAGATCGAGATCAAGCACGAGACCCTCCGCCGGATCAGCGCCGCCGCGCGCCCCGACGCCGTGATCGGCTCGAACACCTCGACCATCCTGATCGGCTCGCTGGCCGAGGCCGTCACGAACCCCGAGCGCTTCCTCGGCGTGCACTTCTCCAACCCGGCGCCGTTCATCCCCGGCGTCGAGCTGATCCCGCACGGGGGCACCGCCGAGAGCGCGATCACCCTGGCCGAGGAGATCGTCGCGGCGACCGGCAAGGAGACCGCGCGGGTCAAGGACTCCACCGGCTTCGTGCTCAACCGCCTGCAGTACGCGCTCTTCCACGAGGCGACGCAGATCGTCGAGGAGGGCATCGCCACCCCCGAGGACATCGACACGATCGTCCGCACCACCTTCGGCTTCCGCCTCCCCGTCTTCGGCCCGTTCGCGATCGCCGACATGGCCGGACTCGACGTCTACGCCTTCTGCTACGCCTCGCTGCAGACCCGCTGGCCCGAGCGCTTCGCCACTCCGGAGTCGCTGGCCGCGCTGGTCGACGCCGGGAAGTTCGGCACCAAGTCCGGCGCCGGCTACCTCGACGTGCCCGCCGAGCGGACCGCGGAGCTGATCGCGTACCGCAACCGCGCCTACGTCGCCATCAAGAAGCTGATGGACGAGCTCGGCCCCGCGCCGATCGCCTGACGCGCCGACCGAGAAGGAGCACCCTCATGACCGCATTCCCCGAGTCCCGGACCGTCGTCCTCACCGGCGCCGCGTCCCCGCGCGGCATCGGCCGCTACTCCGCCCACCACCTCGCCGAGCTCGGCTGGAACGTCGGCGTCATCGACCTCCACGCCGAGGCCGCGCAGGAGGTGGCCGCCGAGATCGCCGAGCAGCACGGCGTCCAGGCCGCGGGCGCCGGCGCGAACGTCGCCGACGACGCGCAGGTCCGCGCCGCCTTCGACACGCTCGAGGCCGCCCTCCCGCCCGTCGTGGCGCTGGTCAACCTGGCCGGGATCGCCTCCCCCGTCTCGTACCTCGAGGTCACCCCCGAGGAGTGGCAGCGGGTCCTCGACGTCAACCTCAACGGCGTGCACTTCAGCACCCGCCGTGCGGTGGAGTCGATGGTCGCCCGCGGCGTCGGCCGCGTCGTCAGCCTCTCCTCCGTCTCCGCCCAGCGCGGCGGCGGCACCTTCAGCAAGACCGCCTACTCCGCGGCCAAGGCCGGCGTGATCGGCTTCACCCGCAGCGTCGCCCGGGAGCTCGGCGGCCAGGGGATCACCGTCAACGCGATCTCCCCCGGCCCGATCGACACCGACATCATGGGCGGCACCCTCACCGAGGAGCGCAAGACGGCCATGGCCGCCGACGGCGTGCTCCCGCGCATCGGCACGCCCCGCGACATCGCCGCGGCGATCGCGTACCTCATCAGCGAGGACGCCGGCTTCGTGACGGGTCAGACCCTGAACGTCGACGGCGGCCTCTACATGCACTGATCCCCGATCCCTTCTCGCCCCGACTCGAACGGACACCCCATGAACAAGCTCACCGGAACCTGGTCGCTCGGCCGCTGGATCTTCCTCGGCGTCGGCGTGATCCTCGTCGCCGTCGGCATGGCGCAGATCCTGCCCGCGCTCGGCTCCTGACCCCTCCCACCCCTCACCGCATTCGGCCGACTCAAAGGAGAGCGCCTTGACCACCTCGTCCCCAGCCCTCGGATCCACCCGTGATCCCGCGCTGAAATCCGCCATCTCGAAGGCGTCGCGGCATCTGATGCCGATGCTCGTCATCCTCTACTTCGTCGCGTTCCTCGACCGCACCAACGTCGGCTTCGCCGAGGAGGCGCTCTCGGTCGACCGCGGCATCTCCGACGGCGCGTTCGCACTCGGCGCCGGCATCTTCTTCATCGGCTACGCGATCTTCGAGATCCCGAGCAACCTGCTGCTCAAGCGCTTCGGCGCGCGGTTCTGGCTGGCCCGCATCGCGGTCACCTGGGGCATCGTCGCCGCGGCATTCGCCTTCACCACCGGCGACACGATGTTCATCGTCCTGCGCTTCCTGCTCGGCGTGACCGAGGCCGGCCTCTTCCCCGGCGTGATCATGTTCCTGTCGGAGTGGTTCCCCAACAAGGTCCGCGTGCAGATGTTCGCGATCTTCTACCTGGCGCAGCCCTTCTCGCAGATGCTCGGCGCCCCGCTCAGCGGCGGCCTGATCAGCGTCGGCAACCAGATCACCCCGTGGGAGGGCTGGCAGGTGATGTTCTTCACCGAGGGCGTGCTCGCGGTGCTCGCCGGGATAGCGGCGCTGAAGTTCCTGACGAACCATCCGCAGAAGGCGAAGTGGCTGACGCAGGGCGAGAAGGACTCGTTGACGGCGGCGATGGAGCGTGAGGACACCGTGCGCCAGGCCGACGGCCCGACCGGCATCTGGAAGGCGATGGCCAGCTGGAAGGTCTGGTACTTCACGATCATCTACTTCTGCCTGCAGATCGCGGTCTACGGCACCACGTTCTACCTCCCGCAGCAGGTCGCGAATCTGATCGGGCAGGACGTCGGCTTCCAGGTCGGCCTCGTCTCGGCCATCCCGTGGCTGGTGGGCCTGTTCGCCTGCTACTACGTGGGCCAGCACGCCAACACGATCCGCCGCCGCCGCTCCTGGGGCGCGATGTTCTACATCTTCACCGGACTGTCGATCTTCGGCTCGGCCTGGGCGGGATCGGCCGGCCAGCCGATCCTCGGCCTGCTGTTCATCACCCTCGCGGTGGCGAGCTTCCTCTCCGTCGGACCGATCACCTGGGCCTACCCGACCGCGTTCCTCACCGGAGCGGCGGCCGCGGCCGGCATCGGCCTGATCAACTCGCTCGGCAACCTGGGCGGCTTCGTCGCCCCGCTGATGCGCAACGGCTTCAACGAGGCCGTGCCCACCGACAGCGGCGTGTGGGGAGTCGTCTCCCTCGGAGTCTTCGCCTTCCTCGCCGCGGCCATGATGTTCTGCACCAAGTTCTTCCGCGGCTCCAAGGCGGACGAGCTGCTCGAGACCACGAGCGTCCAGGCGGGCCACTGACCCGCCGCCACCGTGAAGGGCCCGACCGCACCCGCGGCCGGGCCCTTCGCCGTCCCGCCCTCCTGATCGAGCAGCCCGCACAGCGGGCCGCCCCTGCCGGTCAAGCAGCCGTGCAGTGCGCGGTCCATCCCGATCAAGCAGCCCGCGCCTCGCGCGGCCCATGCTGATCGAGTAGCCCGCTGAGCGGGCGTATCGAGATCCACCGTTCTGCAGGACTCCGGGTCTCGATACGCCGCTCCGCGGCTACTCGACCAGCATGAGTCGGCTCACCTCCTGCAAATCGGACAGCCCGGCCGACGGCCGGTCCCCCTGCCGATCGGACAGCCCGCGCATCGCGCGGCCCATGCTGATCGAGTAGCCCGCGCAGCGGGCGTATCGAGATCCACCGTTCTGCAGGACTTCGGGTCTCGATACGCCGCTCCGCGGCTACTCGACCAGCATGAGTCGGCTCACCGCCTGCAGATCGGACAGCCCGGCCCACGGCCGGTCCCCTGCTGATCAGGCAGCCAGCGCATCGCGCGGTCCATGCTGATCGATTGGCCCGCATCGCGGGCGTATCGAGATCCACCCTCTGCAGACGCCGGGTCTCGATACGCCGCTCCGCGGCTACTCGACCAGCATGAGTCGCCGTACTCGCGCACACCTCTCGCCCTGACAGTGCACCGTCGGGCCACCTCCGGCACGCGGATCACCCTCCGGCACGCGGGAACCGCCCGATTCCACGAGCCCAGGCCGATTTCACGAGCCCGAGTTCAGCCCCTGCCACCTCCGGCACGCGGAACGACCTCCGGCACGCCGGAACCGCCGGATTCCGCGAGCCCGGGCCGAGACCACGAGCCGAAAGGTCACGCCCGGCGGCGAAGCCCGCGCAGCCGCAGCGTCAGCGGACGGAGTCGCGGCGCGAGCGCTCGCGCACCCGCTCGATGTGCACGCGCATCGCCGCCGCCGCCGCCTCCGGCCCGGCCGCGAACGCATCCACGATCGCCCGGTGCTCCAGCACGGCGTCGTCCGCGTCGCTGACGCCGGTCTGCACGGTCTGGCGCATCCGGTGCACGCGCGTGGAGATCGCCTCAGACATGTCGATCAGGAACGGGTTGTGCGTGCCCTCGAAGATCAGGTGGTGGAAGTTCCAGTCCACCGCGAAGTACTCGCGCAGCAGCGCCACCGGCAGCTCGCCCTCGGTCGAGGCCGCGCGCACGACGGCGGTCATCGCCTCGTGCGCGGCGAGCGCCTCCTGCAGCCGCGGCACCAGCGCCGCCTCGTGCGCCGACGCGAGGGCCGCCGCGCCGCTCTCGAGCACCAGCCGCGCGTCGAAGAGCGCGTCGAGCTGGTCGTCGGCGAGCGGCGGCGCCACCCGGTAGCCCTTGTTGGCCACCCGGGTGACGAGGCCCGTCCGCTCGAGCTGCACGAGCGCCTCGCGCACCGGCGTCGGCGAGACGCCGAGCTCGCGCGCGACCGCGTCGATCGACAGGCGCATGCCCGGCTCGATGTCCGGGCCGAGCAGCACGTCGAGCACGCGCTCGTAGACGTGGTCGCGCAGGCCCCGCCGCTCGATCGACTCCGCACCGGTCAGGCGGAACACGGCGTCGGTCATCACAGCCTCGCGGATCGGTGCGGAAGGGGCCGGCCGGGGCGCCCGGTGGAGGGCGCTCGGCACAGCGGTCGGCTCAGCTTACGCAGTCGCTCCCGAGCGCTCGTACGCGACGATCTCCTCCACCTTCGCGGCCGAGGCGCTCGACTCGTCGAAGACGTAGCCGAGCCACTCGCGCACGTTCCGCCGCGCGACCTCGATGCCGACGACGCGCTGCCCCATGCAGAGCACCTGCGCGTCGTTCGAGAGCACGCCGCGCTCCACCGAGAAGGAGTCGTGCGCCGTCACGGCGCGGATCCCCTCGACCTTGTTCGCCGCGATCGCGACGCCCAGGCCGGTGCCGCAGATCAGCAGCGCCCGGTCGGCCTCGCCGCGCGCGACCAGCTCGGCCGCCGCGATCGCGACGCTCGGGTAGGGCGTGTGCAACTCCGCATCGACCCCCACGTCGACGACCGAGACGACCCGGTCGTCGGCCTCGAGATCGCGCTTCAGGATCTCCTTGTAGTCGTAGCCGGCGTCGTCGGATCCGACGACGATCCTCCAGGTGGTGCTCATGCGCTCTCTCCTTCGGTCGTGGACTGTGCAGTCGTGGACGGTGCCGACGTGGTCGGTGCAGTCGTGGTCGATGCGGTGCCGGATGCGGTGCCGAGCTGCGGCGCGATCGCCTCGACGATCAGCGCGAACGAGATCGCGCCGGGGTCGGGCGTCCCGAGCGACTTCTCGCCGTGCGAGCGCGCGCGGCCGAGCCCGGGCATCAGATCGGAGGTGGCGTCGGCGGCCGAGCGAGCGGCCCCGGCGGCGGCACCCCACGCCTCGGCGAGCGCGTCCCCCGCACCGGCCCGCTCCGCCAGCGTCTCGGCGAACGGCACCAGCGCGTCCACCATCGTCTTGTCGCCGACGCTCGCCTTCCCGTAGCCGCGCACGGCGTCGGAGGCGGCGGTCACTCCCGCGCTCACCTCGCGCGCGCTCACGGCGCGGTCGTCGCCGAGCGCCTCGCCGACACTGCGGAGGATGACCCCCCACAGCGCGCCGGAGGTCCCGCCCGCGCGGTCCGACCAGGCGTCGCCGGCGCGGGTGAGCAGCGTCTGCGCGCCCGCCCCGCGCTCGAGCACGTCGGCGGCCTCCTGCGCGGCCGCCCGCGCCCCGCGCTGCATGCCGATGCCGTGGTCGCCGTCGCCCGCGATCGAGTCCAGACGGCCGAGCTCGTCGGCGTTCGCGTCGATCACGTCGCGGATCGCCGCGATCGCGTCGGACAGCCGTGCCGCCGCGGCGCGCGACTCCTCCGAGGCCTCGCCGACCTCGGCAGCGACCTCCTCGGCCTGCGTCGCGGTGACGGCCACGAGCGCGCCGCCGTCGACCGCCCCGGTCCGGAAGGCCGGGGTGTCGCTCGGCGCCGTCCACAGCGTCTCGAGCTCCTCATCGACCCAGAACAGCGTCAGCGAGACGCCGGCCATGTCGAAGCTGGTGCAGAACTCGCCCACCTGCGGGTCGACGAGGGTGATCCCGCGCGCCTCGAGCAGATCGGCGATCGTGCTGAAGACGACGAACAGCTCCTCGCTCTTCACCGAGCCGAGGCCGTTCAGCACCGGGACGACCCGGGCGCCGTCGACGCTCACGCCCTCGGGGATCTCGGCGTCGGCGAGCAGGTGCGTCACGAACAGCTCGGCGAGCTCCGCGGCGCTCGGGATGCCGACCTCGTCGATCCCGGGCTCGCCGTGGATGCCCAGGCCGACCGCCATCCGGCCCTCGGGCACCGAGAACAGCGGCTCGTCCGCGCCGGGCAGCGTGCAGCCGGTGAAGGCGACGCCGAGCGAGCGGGTGCGCGCGTTGCCGAGCACGGCCACCCGCTCCACGTCGTCGATCGCGTAGCCCGCGGCGGCCGCGGCCCCGGCCACCTTGAAGACGGTGAGGTCGCCGGCGATGCCACGGCGCTTGTGCGCCTCCTCCGGCTTCGCGCTGAAGATGTCGTCGGTCACGGTGACGGTGCGGCAGTCGATGCCGTCGGCCCGCACCGCGTCCTGCGCGGCGGTGAAGTGCAGCACGTCGCCGGCGTAGTTGCCGTAGCTGAGCAGCACGCCGCGGCCCTGCTCGCTCGCGCGGATCACCGACTCGACCTGGTGCGCCGAGGGCGAGGCGAAGAGGTTGCCCATCGCGGCGCCGTGCGCGAGGCCGGGCCCGACCAGTCCGGCGAAGGCCGGGTAGTGGCCGGAGCCGCCGCCGATGACCACCGCGACCTCGGGCTCCTCGGAGCGGGTCGAGCGGGAGACCCCGCCGACCACCTTGCGGACCCAGCGGCCGTTGGCGCGGACGAAGCCGTCGACCATGTCGTCGGCGAAGTCGGCGGGTTCGTTCCAGAGACGGGTCATGCTCGTCGGCTCCTCATCATCGAGTGCGCCGGCCCTCCGGCCGGACCCGTCGATCCTATAGGATTTTCACCGCTCGCTCCAGGCGGCCGAGGCAGGCCGCCTACTGCCGCCCCACCGCCAGCGCCTCCTCCTCGACATCGAGGAACGCCAGCGCGCTGCGCACCGCCGGCTCCTGGTAGCGCCCCTCGGCGCGCGCCTTCAGCACCGCCTCGCGCTCGGCCGCGATCATCACGCGGCGCAGCCGGTTGTAGGAGTGGGTCAGCGGCTCCGCGCCCTCCCCCTCGGGCGGATTCTCCAGCGCGTCCGCGAGGAACACCGCGTTCCGCCGCAGCCGGTCGAGCACCCGCTCCTCGACCCCGTCCTGCGGCTCCTGGTCGAGCCGCGCGAGACCCGCCGACTGCGCCTCCGCCAGCAGCATCTGCTTCTCGACGTGCTCCTGCTGCTCGTTCGGCGCCGGCAGCTTGAGCAGCCGGAGCACCCGCGGCAGCGCGAGCCCCTGCACCAGCGTGCCCGCCACCACCACGAACGCCAGGAACTGCAGGAACGCCCGCTGCGGCGTCTCCACCGGCAGCAGGAAGGCGGCCGCGAGCGTGACGACCCCGCGGATCCCGGCCACGGACACCCCGAGCGCGGTCGGCCAGGTCCAGCCGCGCTGCTGCAGCCGCCGCGGTCCGTGCCGGAAGAGCACGGTGGTCAGGCACATCCAGAGCACCCGGCTGCCGATGAGCGCCGCGAGCAGCGCCGCACTGATGCCGATCCCCTGCCAGACGCCGATGTCGGAGTCGGCGGTCGCCGCGACCACCGAGGACAGGCTCAGCCCGATGAAGAGGAAGACAGCGTTCTCGAGCAGGAACTGGATGGTGCGCCAGTTCAACGACTCCGCGATCCGCGCCTGGGCCGACTGGATGACCGGCGCCCGGAAGCCGAGGAACAGCCCCGCGACCACGACCGCGAGCACGCCCGAGCCGTGCAGCAGCTGCGCCGGGATGAACGCGACGTACGGCGTCACCAGCGAGAGGCTCGTGTCGAGCACCGAGGAGGACACCTGCTTGCGCACGAAGCCGAGGACGACCGCGATCAGGATCCCGACCCCCGCGCCGACCACGACGGCCAGCACGAAGTCGAGCGCGATCCCGCCGGGCGTCACGGTGCTGACGATCGCGAGCAGCGACGCGTTCAGCGCGACCAGCGCGGTCGCGTCGTTGAGCAGGCTCTCGCCCTCGAGCACCGTCATCATTCGCCGCGGGAGGCGCAGCCGCCCCGCGATCGCGGACACCGCCACCGCATCGGTCGGCGCCACGATCGCGCCGAAGGCCAGGGCCGCGGCGATCGAGATCGCGGGCACCACCGCCCAGGCGACCGCGCCGACCACCAGCACCGTGAAGACCACGAGCCCGACCGAGAGCAGCAGGATGCTGTCGCCGCGGGCGCGGACGTCGAGCACCGAGGTGCGGATCGCCGCCGCGTAGAGCAGCGGCGGCAGGATCCCGTAGAGGACGACGTCCGGCTCGACCACCACCTCGGGGATCCCGGGGACGAAGGAGGCCAGCGCCCCGACGGCGACCAGCGCCACGGGTGCCGACCAGCCCGCCTTGCCCGAGAGCCCCGTCACCAGCACGGTGACGACCACGAACGAGACGATCCAGATGATGGCGACGACCGGTTCCTCCACGCGGCTCCCTCCCGAGAGCCGAGCCTAGGCCCGAGGGCCGACGCTAGGCACCGGCCTCGTGGATGTCGCGGGCCTTGGTCACGCGCCCCGCGTCGACCGGGTTCATGCCGAGCACGATCTTGCCGCGGGAGTGCCGCTTCTCGAGGTCGTCGAACGCGTCCTGGACGAAGCCGTAGGGGTAGAAGCCTGAGACCAGCACCCGCAGCTTCTGGTCGCGGACCAGCGCGACCAGCTCGCCGAGGATCTCGGTGTCGCGCCGCGCGGTCTCGGCGTCGGGCCAGACGGCGCGCAGCTCGATCTCCTTGCGGTCGTCGCTGGAGTGGAAGCGGGCCGGCTCGATCCCGAGCTCCTCGGCCAGCGCCGCGTTGTCGCCGCCGAAGTTGTCGAGGAAGACGGTCACGCCGTTCGGCGCCGCGGCGCGGATGCGGTCGGCGATGCCGTCGCCGTAGACGATCGGCTTCACGCCGATCTGGCGGAGGTAGTCGAAGTTGCGCTCGCCGCAGGTGCCGAGCACGGTCGCGCCGCGCAGCTTCGCCAGCTGGATCTCCATGCTGCCCACGCCGCCCGCCGCCGCCGAGACGACAACGGTGTCGTCCGGTCCGATGTGGGTGGCCTCGATCGCGCGCCAGGCGGTGACGCCGGCGAGGAAGAGCGCGCCGCCGACCTCCCAGCTCACCGAGGCGGGCTTGGCGACCAGGTTCTCCCGCGGGACGACGATGTGGGTGGCGTGGGAGCCGACCAGCGCGTGGCCGACGACGTCGCTGCGGAGCTTGAGGTCGGTGACGCCGTCACCGAGGCCGACGACGATGCCGGAGAAGTCGGTGCCCTGGCGCATCGGGAAGGCCGCGGAGTGGTCGGAGTCGAACATCCCGCGCCGGATGAACGCCTCCATGTGGTTCACGCCGGCCGCGAGGACCTCGACCAGCACCTCCCCCGGCCCGGGCTGGGGCCGCGCGATGTCGGCGATCTCGAGCACGTCCACGCCGCCGAAGCGGGAGAACTGGACGGCACGGGCGGAGTCGGAGCGCAGACGGGACATGCGCTCATCATCCGCCCCCGGCGGCGCGACCCCGTGACCCCCGAAAGGGGACGTGCGACGCCGGAGGGGCCGATCGGGCCGTCAGGCGACGGTGCCGGCGTCCCCCTCGGCGACGGCGTCCGGGCAGTAGAGCTGCGTGCGCGGGCCGCTGCGGTCGATCACGTGCTCCGACATCAGGCGGCCGCAGAGCGGGCAGGCGCGGCCGGCGGGAGCCTCGGGCTCGGGCTGGTCGTAGGGCCCGAGCGGCGGCGGGCCGAGCCAGGGGAAGAGCCGCGCGTTGAAGCGCTGGTAGAGGGAGCGGGTCGGCTTGGCCATATGCTTAGTGTACTAATGATCAGTGCGCGAGGGGAAAGGGCGGACGAATCCGTGGAGGACGAAGCCGTGGTGACCGATCCTGTGGACACCGACCCGCTCGCCCTGCGGAACCAGGTCTGCTTCTCGCTCGCCGTGGCCGCCCGCACCGTCATCGGCCTCTACCGCCCCGTGCTCGAGCCGCTCGGCCTCACGCACCCGCAGTACCTGGTGATGCTCGCGCTCTGGGAGCGCGCCCCGCGCTCGCTCGCCGACCTCGGCGCCGCCCTGCACCTCGAGCCCGCCACCCTCAGCCCGCTGGTGAAGCGCCTGGAGGCCGGCGGCTACGTCACGCGCGCCCGCAGCACCGAGGACGAGCGCCGCCTCGACGTCGCGCTCACCCCGGAGGGAGCCGCCCTCCGCGAGCGGGCGCTCCAGGTCCCGCCGCAGATCGTCGAGCGCCTCGACCTCCCCCTCGACGAGCTGATCGCCGTCCGCGACACCCTCACCCGCCTGATCGGCGCCGCCACCCGCCCCTGACGCTGCGGCGCGAACCCACTCGCCCGAGACGGCTCGTTCTCGGGGTGGAGAACGAGCCTTCTCGGGCGAGTCGGTGCGGCTCCGGCGCCCCTGCGCGTCGGAGACTTCCGCTTGCAGAACGACGGTCTCAACCGAGAAGAGCGGTTCAGGGGTGTGCACACGGCACGCCCCTGAACCGCTCTTCTCGGTTCTCAGTAGCTCAGTTCGCGACGCGGAGCGTGATCGCCGAGCTGGTCGTCACGTTGCCGGCCTTGTCCTGGGCCTTGGCCGTCACCTGGTAGCTGGCGTTCGGGTAGGACTTGGAGTTGGCGGACAGCGTCCACGTCCCGTTCGACTGCAGCACGCCGTTGCCGAGCTTCGTGCCGCCGGCGTAGAACGCGACGGCCGTCACTCCGACGTTGTCGCTGGCCGAGGCCACGAGGCGGATCGAGCCGACGACCGTGGTGTTGGTCGAGGGCGACGTGATGCTCACCGTCGGCTTCTGCGTGTCGGTCGCCGGCGGGGTGGTCGGCGTCGCGGTCGGCGTCGGGGTGGCGGTCGGCTTCGGAGTCGAGGTCGGGGTCGCCGTGGGCGTGGCCGTCGGAGTCGCGGTGGGCGTCGCCGTCGGAGTCGCGGTCGGCGTGGCCGTCGGCGTCGGGGCCGGCGTCGGAACGGTGCCGACGGGGATCGTGCTCACCGCGTAGCCGAAGTAGCGGCCGGCGACGGGGCGTGTCGGGTCGCCCTGGAAGGTGCGGCCGCGCTCGGTCGCCGCCTTCGCCTGGGCGATGACCTGGGCGCGGACCTGCGCCGGGCTCTTGCCCGCGCACGATCCACCGGCGGCCATGCAGTCGAGGACGACGCCGCTGGTGCCGGCGGCCGCCATGCTGGTGCCCGACTGGATGTAGGCGTAGGTGCCGCCCTTCTTGGTGGTGTACGGGCACATGCCGGGGGCGGCGATGGTGTGCTTCTGGTCGGCGGCCGAGACGGCGAAGTTGCTGTTGGTCGAGACCGCGTCGTCCTTGGTCTGGACGCCGCAGGGCGCCGTGCCGAGTCCGCCGGGCTTGCCGTCGTAGTTGGCCATGTTGGTCACGGCGAGCACCTCGTCGTAGGCGGCGGGGATCCAGCCCGCGAGGTCCTCGGAGGTGTTGCCCGCGGAGCCGACGGAGACGATGCCCTTGGCCTCGAGGTCGCAGATGGCCTGGTGGATCACGTCGCCGTTCGAGCGGCCGCAGTTGCCGTCGTCGGTGCCGTAGGTGGCGAGCGACATGTTGACGACCTTGATGTTGTACTTCGCCGCGTTCGCGGACACCCAGTCGAGGGCGCACATCAGGGTGCCGGTGTTGCCGCGGTTGTTCGCGTCGAGCGCGCGGACCGAGTAGATCGGAGCGCCGGGCGCGACGCCGACCGAGCCGGAGTCGTTGTCGTAGGCGGCCATGTAGCCCGAGACGCCGGTGCCGTGGCCGTTGGCGTCGGCGGCGGTGCCCGAGCCGAAGCAGTTGATCTGCTCCTTGAGGTTGTAGTCGGGGTGCGCACTGACGCCGGAGTCGATGACCGCGACGGCCGGGCCGGTGTAGTTCGTCACTCCGTCGCCGGCGCGCACCGGGGCCTTGTCGGCCTCCGCGGTGAGCACGTGCGAGGGGGTCGTCTGCGCCTGGCCGTCGACCACCTGGTCGGCGGGGGTGATGCCGAGGACGCGCGAGTCGGCCTCGAGGACCGCCTTCTGGCGCTCGGTGAGCGGGGCGGTGAAGCCCGCGACGCCGCCTTCGAACTGCACGTCGTCGGCGACGCCGAGCGCGCGGACGACCTGCTCCGAGATCGAGCTCGAGTCGACCGACACGAGGTACTGGCCGGTCGTGGCGGCCTGGGCGGGGGCGGAGCCGGCGAGGGCGATGCCCGCGGTCACGGCGAGCGCGGTGGCCAGGCCGGCTGCGCGCCAGAGGCGCGAGCGGGCCGGCGGCGCGGCGGTGCGGGAAGTGGACACGGGTTCCGTCGATTCTGTCGGCGTCTCGGCCGACCTGTCGTGGTGCGGGCGGGTCGACGCAGGCACTCCGAGCGAGCGCCCGCGCCGCTGCAGCGGGGCTCGGGTCAGAGGCCGGGAGGCGGCGGAACGGTGCAGATCCCTCCGAGCGTCGACGGGCGGAACCCGTCGGCTCCCCCCACCGGAGTGACCTGTCTTCGACTTCAACAGACTTCGGGCGATTTCACAGCGTCGAGGGTGGCCCCAGTTCGAGGGTGATTTGACCCCCTGTCCCACAGATGGGGACCTCATTGGAACCGCTTGCCCGACAGCTGCGGAAATGCCCGGTCACAGCGCGGGTTCAGCGCTCGTCCGGCTGGAACGCGGGCGGCTTGACTGCCCCCGGCCACGGAGTAGTGTCGTCGCTCGTGACACACGAGGGCCCCCCTTCGGGCGCGAAGGCGTCCCCCACCGGTGCGGACGACGCCGACGCGAACGAGCTCCGCACCGCGAAGCACTTCTTCATCGGCGAACCGCTCTCCAGCGACAAGCTCGAGGGCCAGCTCCTGCAGAAGCGGCTCGCCCTCCCGATCTTCGCGAGCGACCCGCTCTCCTCCGTGGCCTACGCGCCGCAGGAGCTGCTGATGATCCTGCTGCTCGGCGGCCTCTCCTTCCTCACCTTCGCGCCCTGGGTCGCCGGCTGCGTCGTCGTCCTGCTGGTCGTCGTCGTCCTCAGCTACCGGCAGCTGATCAAGGCCTACCCCTCGGGCGGCGGCGACTACGAGGTCGCCCGCACCAACCTCGGCGAGACGGCCGGACTGACGGTCGCCGCGGCCCTCCTGGTCGACTACGTGCTCACCGTCGCGGTCTCGGTCGCCTCCGGCGTCGACAACATCATCTCCGCGATCCCCGCGCTGGCCCCGCTCCGGGTCGAGCTCGCGATCCTCTTCGTGATCCTCCTGGCCGCCGTGAACCTCCGTGGCGTCTCGGAGTCGAGCAAGGCCTTCGCCGTCCCGACCTACCTCTTCGTCGCGAGCGTCTTCGTGATGGTCGTCGTCGGTCTCGGCCGCGCGGCCTTCGGCGACGCCCCGATCGCGGAGTCGGCCGGCTACACGGTGCAGGGCGAGCAGCTCACCCAGGCTGCGATCGTCCTGCTGCTGCTGCGCTCCTTCGCCAGCGGCTGCGCCGCGCTCACCGGCGTCGAGGCGATCTCGAACGGCGTGCCCGCCTTCCGCGTCCCCAAGGTCAAGAACGCGCAGCGCACCCTCGTCGCGATGGGCACGATCGCGATCGTCCTCTTCGTCGGGCTGACCGCTCTCGCCCTGCTCTCGAACGTGCACTACGCCGAGAACGCCTGCCACCTCGTCGGCTTCACCGACTGCGCGACGACGCCGCAGCGCTCCGTGATCGCGCAGGTCGCGGCCGCCACCTTCGGCAACAACACGATCCTCTTCTTCGTGATCCAGGCCGCCACCGCCGCCGTCCTGCTGCTCGCGGCCAACACGGCGTTCAACGGCTTCCCGCTGCTCGGCTCGGTCCTCGCGCGGGACGGCTACGCGCCCAAGTCGCTGAACACCCGCGGCGACCGCCTCATCTACTCCAACGGCGTCATCATCCTGGCGCTCGTCGCGGCGATCATCCTGCTCGTCTACCAGGCCTCGCTGACCAGCCTGGTGCAGCTCTACATCATCGGCGTCTTCGTCTCCTTCACCCTCGGGCAGTCCGGCATGGTGAAGCACTGGATCCGGATGATCAAGAACGGCGAGGGCTCGCGCACCGTCAAGACGAGCCTCGCGATCAACCTCTTCGGCGCCACGCTCACCTTCGCCGTCCTCGTCGTCGTCACGATCACGAAGTTCACCCACGGCGCCTGGCTCGTCTACCTGGTGATGCCGATCCTCGGCGTGCTGATGGCGGGCGTCTACCGCTACTACCGCGATGTGGAGAAGGAGATCGAGGTCGACCCGACCACGACCTTCGGCGCGAACGGCGACCACGCCGTCGTCCTCGTCGGCCGAATGAACAAGCCGACCCTGAAGGCCCTCGACTACGCCATCGCCGCGCGGCACGAGTCGCTGGAGGCGGTGCACTCGTCGATCGACGACGCGCAGACCGCCCAGCTCAAGGCCGACTGGGCGCGGATGGACATCGAGGTCCCGCTGCGCTGCATCGCCTCGCCGTACCGCGACATCTCGTACCCGCTGATCAAGTACATCAAGGCGCACCGCCTCGAGCACGGCTCCGAGATCATCACCGTCTACATGCCGCAGTACATCGTCGGGCACTGGTGGGAGGGCTTCCTCCACAACCACAAGTCGCGCCGCATCCGCCAGAAGCTGCTGCTCGTGCACGGCGTCACCGTCGCACTCGTGCCGTGGCTGCTCGACTCCTCCGAGCTGATCTACGGCCGCCGCTCGCGCCCGATCCCCGGCCAGTCCCGCCGCGGCGAGCCCGTGCGCCCCGTCACCCGCCGGCCCATCCCGCCCGCCTCCGTCCTGCCCAAGGGCGCGGCCGGCGAGGGCGCCCCGCGCAGCGGCTCGCGCACCGCCGCGGCCACCCGCCCGAAGAAGCCCGCCGGCAAGGGCGGCGGCAAGCGCCGCTAGCCCGGCGCTCGCCGGCCGCCTGCCGCCTGCCGGCGACGCCGCCGTGGACGCGAGCCACGGCTCGCGGCTGGTCCGTCGTCCGCCGCCTCATGCTGATCGAGTAGCCCGCGCAGCGGGCGTATCGAGATCCACCACCGTCGGAACGCGAGTCTGCAGACCCGCCCTGCTGGTGATGGCGGGTCTCGATACGCCCCTGCGGGGCTACTCGACCAGCATGCCGCGGCCGGCCGCGAGACGGAGCCTTCGGCGCCCCCTCATGCTCATCGTGTAGCCCGCACAGCACGCGCCCCCCATGCTGATCGAGTAGCCCGCACAGCACGCGCCCCCCATGCTGATCGAGTAGCCCGCGCAGCGGGCGTATCGAGATCCACCACCGTCGGAACGCGAGTCTGCAGACCCATCCTGCTGGTGATGGTGGGTCTCGATACGCCCCTGGCGGGGCTACTCGACCAGCATGTGCCGGGCGCGGGCGCGTTGAAGCGGCGTGATCGTTCGAGGTCGCATCCGCAGACAGGTAGAGGGCCCGCGGCGACTCGCCGCGGGCCCTCGATTTCCCCTTGTGCCTTCCCCCGAAGGCGGCCCGCCCCAACGGGCCGTCATCGACGCTATCGGCGGGCTATGCACCCGCGCATCCTCCTCACGACGGATCCGCGTCAGCCCCCTGGCGTGGTGCGACGCCGAGCGCGAGGTGCCAGAGGACGGCCACCGCGAGCAGGGCGGCGGTCGTCCAGACGACCACGAGGACGGCCGCGTCGACGACGTAGGAGCGGTACGCCTCCTCGAACGGATCGAGCCCCGAGCCCGAGAGCACCACGCCGGCCGGGACGACCGCGGCGGCGAGGACGGCCGTCCACGCCGCGACCCGCGCCGGGCCCCGGTGGTCGACGGCGACGTGATGCGGCCGGCGGGCGACGTACCAGACGAGGGCGCCGATCCCGAGGCCCACGAGGCCGAGCACCCCGCTGGCGTACTGCGCCCACTTGTAGCCCGCGAACGGGCCGAGCTCCTCGCGGAGGAAGGGCAGGGCCGCGACGAACGGACCGCCGTCGTGGGTGAAGGCGTCCCAGAGCACGTGCGACGCCGCACCGATCACGATCCCGACCATCGCCAGGACGATCGCCGCCGTCCTCGCCCGCGCGGTGCTCGGCGGTGCCGGCGGCGGTCGCAGGCGCACCCGGACGATCCACGGCGCGAGGTCGCGCCAGGCGGGCTGGAGCAGCACCAGCCAGAGCACGAGGCCGACGGCGCCGACCGCGAGGTCGACCGTCACGACCCCGAGCATCGAGTGCGTCGCGTCCCGCGCCCAGCGCAGCGGCAGGTAGAGGCCGATGTCCGGGGCCATCGCGCCGATCGCGACCGCCGCGGCGGGGATGCGGCTGTTCGTGAACGCCAGAGCGACGACGGCGTGGCTCGGCGTGAACGGCATAGTGCACGGTATCCCGTGCGCACCTCGCTCCGGCGGTCCCGGACGCCCCCTGCACGGCCCCCGCCCGGGGAGCTCGGAGCGCCGCGACCGTAGAATCGTCCGGACGTCCGGCCCTCCGGGCTGGTCGAGGCGACGGATCGGAGCGGGTGTGCGGAAGGCGTTCGCGATCCTCCGTCTCGCGCTCGCGGGTCTGGGGGCCGTCGGGCTCGTCGGTGACTTCCTCTACACCCTCGGCTTCCGGCTGTTCCAGATCGACAACTTCTTCGCGTACTTCACCACGCAGTCGAACATGGCCGGCGTCGTCGTCCTCGGCCTCTCCGGGATCGTCGCCCTCGCCCGCGAGCGCGAGCCGCGCTGGCTCAGCACCCTGCGCGCGCTGGTCCTGACCTACATGGTCGTCTCCGGCATCGTCTTCGGGCTGATCGCCGTGGAGGCGAACAACCGCGGCGTCCGCGTCGACGTGCCGTGGTCGAGCGCGCTGCTGCACTTCGTCATCCCGACGCTCGCGCTGCTCGACTGGCTCCTCGCCCCCGGCCGCCGCCCCGTCGCCTGGCGCGGCACGCTCACCGTGCTCGGCTTCCCGATCGTCTGGGGCGTGATCACCCTGGTGCGCGGCGCGCTGATCGGCTGGTACCCCTACTTCTTCCTCGACCCCGCGCAGGTCGACGGCCCGGTCATGTTCGTCGTCTACGACGTGATCGTGCTCGGCCTGATCTCCGGCATCGCGGCCTTCATGCTCGCGCTCAGCCGGGTCCGGCCGCTCGGTGCGGCGCGCGCGACGGAGTGGCGCGGCCCGCTCGCCCGGCTGCGGGAGCGGCTCAGCCGACAGCGACGGCGAACGGCGTGAGCGCCGACTGCGCGACCACGAGCAGCTCGTCGTCGCTGAGCGACTGCAGCGACAGGGCCTGATCGGCGCCGACGAGCCCGACGAGCACCGCCTCGCCGGTGGTGGGCTCGAGGTTCAGCCACTCCGTGATGCCGGCCGCCGAGCCCACCAGCGACCAGCGCGCGGGCAGGGCCGGATACGTGTCCCAGAACGGCTCGTCGAAGCGGAGCCAGAGCGTCTCGACGACCCCGGAGCCGATCGCCGCGATCGCGGTGCGGTGCGCGAACGGCAGCGGAGGATCGAACGCGATCGCGTCGCTCTGCAGCACCCCGATCGGGACCGTGACGAGGACGCGGTCGGCCGTGAACGACTCGCCGGTCGCGAGCCGGATGCTCGCGCCGGTGTCGCTGTAGCCGATGCCGCTGACGGCCGCGCGCAGCGAGATCTCGACGTCGGTCAGCAGCGTCTCGACCAGGGGCGCCAGGCCGTCGGTGAGGACCGCGGCGGCCTCGTCGGAGGAGTCGGCGACGTCCTCCGCAGTGCTGGCGGCCGAGGCGTCGCCCAGCCCGTACCAGGCCGAGAGCTCGGCGGGCGCGGCACCCGTGCGCAGCACCGGGCCGCCCGCGAGGAACGCGGCGAGGCGGGCGGCGTCGCCGTCCCCGCTGCCGGGCTCGACGGCCGCCGGGTCGGGAGCACCGGAGCCGGCGAAGGCATCGGCGAGCGGCAGGTCGGTGGGCTGCTCCGCCGCCCACTCGAGCGCACGGGTGAGCGCCTTCGCGGCGGTGTCGCCGACGTCGGGCCGGTCGCCGTCGTCGGTGCTCGAGAGGACGGTCGCGAGGTCGACGGCGGAGGTGGTGATCCCGGCGTCGAGGACGCTCTCGCGCAGCGCGGGGCCGGCGCCGACGAGCGCCCAGGCGCCGCTGTCGACGGCGATCGGCCAGCCGTCGGGGGTGCTGGTGGCGATGCGGCCGCCGACGCGGTCGCGCGCCTCGACCAGCGCGACGTCGTAGCCGGCGTCGAGCAGGCGGCGGGCGGCGACGGCGCCCGCGAGACCGGCGCCGATGATCGCGATCCGCTCGCCCTCCTCGGCGATCGCGGCGATCTCGCCGGCCGCGCGGACCCCGGAGTTCCAGGCGCCCTGCAGGGTGCCCGGCTCCTGGGAGTCGGTGGCCTCGCCGGCGAAGAACAGGCGGTCGAGCACGTTCCCGGCCAGGTCGTCGCGGTGCTCGGGGGTCGCCCCGACCGCGAGGTAGGAGACGGCGCCGAGTGCGTACGGGTCCTCGGCCCAGCCGGAGCGGACGAACGCGGCCGGCGTCGGCACGGCAGTGGTGCTGGGCGTGGGCACCGGGGCCTCGGTGACGGAGCGCGTGGGGGTCGGCCGCGGCGGAGTGCAGCCCGCGAGGACCAGGAGACCGGCGCCCGAGGCGGCTCCCGACAGGAAGAGGCGGCGTCCGATCGTCATCCCCGTCATCCTACGTTCTCGCCGCCCGGCGGGAGCCGCGGACACGGGCCGCCCGGCGGACGCCCGACGCCGAGTGGTAGACCTGTCCCATGAGCAACGACATCCGCGAACTCTCCGAGGGCGAGAGCTACCTCGCCTTCTTCCAGGGCGGGCCGTTCGACGGCCAGACCGAGACCCGTGTCAGCACCGAAGGCGGCTACGAGAAGTCGGTCGACGTCTACGCCGCCGTCGACGGCCAGGAGACGCACCTCGTCTACACGTCCGTCTCGGCCAAGGAGGTCGGCGAGTCGGTCCACGTGACCTACGCGCTCGACGCCCCCGACTCCGACCCCGTCGAGGACCCGGAGGACCGCGGCGGCGGATTCCAGTAGTCCGCAGCAGCGCCTCCCCGTCTTCCAGCGGGAGCACGGACGCCGTCCCGGTCGCGATCTCGCGATCCGGGGCGGCGTCTTCGTCTGCGTCCGGAGGCTCTTCATGACGAACCGTGACGTCGCCCAGGTCCGCTCCGAGTCCACGTCCCTACGATCGCGCCGGAGCGTCCGATCCACGGCCGCCCGGACGGAGACGACGATGCCCACCGAGCAGACCACCGCGACGATCGGCGCGCAGACCGCCGACTTCACCACCGGCTTCAACGAGACGATCGGCGACGAGCTCGCAACGGTCTTCGCGAGCGAGCAGGCCGACCTCGTCGAGAACGGCGTCCCCGCCGGAGCCGTCGCGGCCGGGGAGCGGCTGCCGAGCGCGACCGTGGTCACCGAGGGCGGCGAGAGCGTCGCGCTCTCCTCCCTCCTCGGCGACGGCCCGGCCGTGCTCGTCTTCTACCGCGGCGCCTGGTGCCCGTACTGCAACATCACGCTGCGCCACTACGACGCGACCCTCGCCCCCGAGCTGGCGAGCCGCGGCGTCGCCTTCGTCGCGGTGAGCCCGGAGACGCCCGACGCCTCCTCAACGCTGGGCGGCGAGCTCGGCTTCACCGTCGTCACCGACCCGGGCAACGCGCTCGCCACCGAGCTCGGCATCGTCACCGCCCCCAGCGACGCGGCGATCGAGGCGCACACGGCGCTCGGCTTCGCGGTGAAGGACTCGAACGCCGACGACACCCCGGCGATCCCGTTCCCGACCGTCCTGGTGCTCGACGCCGAGGGCGTCGTCCGCTTCGCCGACGTGCACGTCGACTACACGACGCGCACCGAGACCGAGGCGATCCTCGCCGCCGTCGACGCGCTCTCGTAGCCAGCACGGGGAGGGGCTGTCAAGGGCCCCTCCCCTCACGGCTCGCTCCCCATCCGCGGCGCCACACTCCTTCGAACAGACAGTTGACGCCGATCCACGGCGCCGGAAGGAGCACGACTCATGGCAGAGATCACCGCCCACCACGGCCTCTTCAAGGACACGGACCTCCACGTCGACGACACCGGCGGCTCGGGTCGCCCCGTCGTCCTGATCCACGGCTGGCCCCTCTCGGGCGAGTCCTGGAGCGAGCAGGTCCCCGCGTTCGCGGCGGCCGGCTTCCGCGTCGTCACCTACGACCGCCGCGGCTTCGGCCGCAGCGACAAGCCGCTCACCGGCTACACCTACGACACCCTCACCGAGGACCTGCACACGCTGCTCACCGAGCTCGACCTGCAGGACGTCACCCTCGTCGGCTTCTCGATGGGCGGCGGAGAGGTCGCCCGCTACTTCTCGAAGTACGGCACCGAGCGCCTGCACAGCGTCGTCTTCGCGTCGGCCGTGCCGCCGTACCTGATGAAGACCGACGACAATCCGGACGGACCGCTCGAGAAGTCGGCCGCCGCCGAGATGACCGCCGGCCTGACCAAGGACGAGGACTCGTTCTACGAGCAGTTCACGACCGAGTTCTTCTCGGTGAACGGCGAGCTCAAGGTCACCGAGGCGCAGCGCCAGGACGCGCTCGCGCTCGCGAAGCAGTCGTCCAAGCACGCCGCGCTGGCCTGCATGGCCGCGTTCGCCGGCACCGACTTCCGCGAGGACCTGCCGAAGGTCACCGTTCCGACGCTCGTCATCCACGGCGGCGGCGACGGCACCGTCCCCTTCGAGGGCTCCGGCGCGCGCACGCACGCCGCGATCCCCGGCTCCGAGCTCCACGTCGTCGCCGGCGCCCCGCACGGCGTCAACGTCAGCCACGCCGAGGAGTGGAACCGCGTCGTCCTCGAGTTCCTGAAGAAGTAGCACTGGCGAAGGGGCGCTCCGCTGCGGCGGGGCGCCCCTTCCGTGTTCCCGGATCTACTTGGAAGAGACGCCCGCAGCCATGCTGGTCGAGTAGCCCCGAAGGGGCGTATCGAGACCCTCCCACCCCAAGGACGTCGGTCTCTTCTCCGTCCTGCGCTGGCGCCGAAGGTGCCCCCTCCGCTCGATACGCGCGCTGCGCGCGCTACTCGATCAGCATGGAGGCCGCGCTGCGCGCGCTGCTCCATCAGCTCTGACGGGCGCGGCGACGTCCATGCCGGTCGAGCAGCTTCGACGGGCGCAGGGAGGTTCATGCTGGTCGAGTAGCCGCGGCACGCGGCGTATCGAGACCCGGGAGCACAGCGCGCCGTGCGCGCCCTCGGCGTCAGCCCTTCTCCGCGCCCTCCGTGGTGTTCATGATCCGCCGCTGGAAGACGAAGAAGAGCACCGCGACCGGGATCGACATCAGCACCGCCGCGGCCAGCTGCAGCGGGTACTGGTTGCCGGTGCCCAGCTGCCCCGAGACCAGCGAGGCGACGCCCGTGGTCAACGTGTTCAGCTCCGGCGACTGCCGCGAGACGACGAAGTGCGAGAACTCGTTCCACGAGCCCTGGAACGACAGGATGAACAGCGTCACGATCGCCGGCCGCGCCATGGGCACCACGATCGAGCGGAACGTCCGGAAGACGCCGGCCCCGTCGATCCGCGCGGCCTCCTCGATCGACAGGGGGATCGAGTCGAAGAACTGCTTCATGATGAAGATGCCCGCCGCGTCGACGATCAGCGGCACGATCATCCCCGCGTAGCTGTCGTAGAGCCCGAGCTGCTTGAGGATGAGGAACCGCGGGATCAGCAGCACCACCGCGGGCACGCTCATCACGCCGATGAACAGCGCGAAGAGCAGCCCGCGACCGCGGAAGCGCAGCCGCGAGAGCGCGTAGCCCGCGAGCGAGTCGAAGAACACCCGCCCGACAGTGACGAAGACGGTCACGATCACCGAGTTCAGCGTCCAGAGCGGCAGCGGCACGTCGGTGAACAGCCGCTCGTAGGAGGCGAACGACCAGGTCGCCGGCAGCAGCGACAGCGGGTTCGAGGTCGCGTCGGCGTCGGTCTTGAACGACGACGCCACCGAGATCAGGAACGGGTAGATGTAGACCAGCGCGAGGCCGATCAGCAGCAGGTAGCCGCCGATCAGCGAGGCGCGGCCGCGGGCACCGAGCTGCACGCGGCGGTGCGGCAGCGGCGCCTGGGGCGGCGGCTCCGCCTCGGTGCGCGGCTCGGAGTCGACCAGGGTGCTCATCGCACTCCTCCCGTCGTGAGGGTCGTCGCGGCGTCCGCGCGGGCGGCCCGGCGGGTCCGGCGGGCGCTCGGCTCGCCCTTCTCGCGGAGGATCGCGCGCTGCAGCAGCGTCAGGACGACGATGATGAAGAACAGGATGAAGGCGATCGCCGCGCCCTGGCCCCAGCGGAGGTCCGTGAACGACGACTCGTAGGCGAGGTACGCCGGCGTGAGCAGCGTCTTGCCGGGCGCCCCGCCCCCGGTCAGGTAGATCTGGTCGAACACCTGCCAGGTGCCGATCAGCCCCAGGGTCAGCACGGTGAACAGCGTCGGCTTCAGCATCGGCAGCGTCACCGAGAAGAACTTCCGCAGCGGCCCCGCGCCGTCCATCAGCGCCGCCTCGTCGATCTCGGCGCCGATGTTCTGCAGCGCCGCGAGGAACAGCAGCATGAAGGTGCCCGAGGTGGTGAAGATCGCCATGGTGATCAGCACGCACATCGCGACCGACGGGCCGGACAGCCAGTCCCACCAGGTCAGCCCCAGCGGGGCGCCGCCGGCGAACCAGCTGCCGTCGACGCCGACGAGCCCGAGCAGCGAGTGCAGCACCCCGGTCGGGTCCGCCATCCAGGTCGGGCCGTCGGCGCCGAACCAGCCGAGCACCGCGTTCACGACGCCCGAGGCGCTGAAGAGGAACAGGAAGATCACGGTGATCGCGATGGACGAGGTCACCGAGGGGAAGTAGAACGCGGTGCGGAAGAAGCCGCGCCCGCGCAGCACCCGGCGGTTGACCTGCACCGCCAGGAACAGCGCGAGCGCGGTCTGCAGCGGCACGACCAGCAGCACGTAGTAGACGTTGTTGCGGATCGCCGTGCCGAAGTCCTTCTGCGCCAGCCCGGAGTCCAGCAGCACCGCCCGGTAGTTGTCGGCGCCGACGAACTGCGCGGTCGGGCCCAGCGGCGAGCCGAGGCCGTTCCAGTTGCTGACGCTCACCCAGAGCGCGAGGGCGATCGGGACGACCAGGAAGACGCCGACGACGAGGATCGCGGGGAGGGTGAACAGCCAGCCGTAGCGGGCCTCGTTCCCGCGGATGCCGGAGCGGCGGCTCCGGGCGGCGGTGGCGGTGCTCATCGGCGTCGTCCCGCGCTACTTCGCGTTCGCGGTGTCGAGCGCGTCCTGCAGGTTGGTCTGCAGGTCCGCGAGGATCGCCTCCGGGTCGCCCGACGCCAGGCCCTCGAGGGCCGAGTTGAAGTCGGTGATCACGGTGGCGGCGCCGGCGAAGGCGACCGGGCTGACGGCGTAGTCGTTGCCGGTGACGAAGGCGGCGTTCTCGGGGTACTTGCTCGCGTACTCCGCGGCGCCCGACTCGGTCGACGGGATCACGCCGAACGCGTCCGAGAAGGCGAGCTGCTGCTCGTCCGAGGTGAGCGACGCGACGAGCGACTCGGCCTGGTCGGCGGTGGTGCTGCCGGCCGGGATGCCCCAGCAGTTGCTGAAGGTGAAGGTCGACTTGCCGCCGGGGCCCGCGGGCAGCTCGGCGACCATGTAGTTCACGTCCGGGTAGTCGGCCTCGAGCGCGCCGTTGATCCACGGGCCCTCGATCACCATCGCGGCCGCGCCCTTGCCGAACGCCTCGCCGGACCAGCCGGAGTCGAGGTCGGCCGGGAACTTCAGCACGCCGTCGCTCAGCAGGGTCTTCACCTCGGTGAGGCCCGCGACGTTCTCGGGGGTGTCCGCGGTGACGGTGGTGCCGTCCTCGGAGAGCAGCGAGCCGCCGGCCTGGTTCATGAAGGTGCCGATGCGCGCGTACTCGGGGCCGAAGGAGAGCCCGGTCACGCCGTTCGCGGTCAGCTTCTGCGCGGCGGACTGGAGCGACGCCCAGTCGGTCGGGATGTCCGCAGCGGTCAGGCCCGCGGCCGCCCAGAGGTCGGTGTTGATCACGAGGCCGAGCGTCGAGAAGTCCTTGGGCTCGCAGTAGAACTGGTCGTCGTAGGTGAAGGCGTCGCGCAGCGCCGGGTAGAAGGCGTCGGCGTCGTCCGCGTCCTGCGCGTAGGGCTCGAGGTAGCGGTTGCTCGCGTAGGTCTGGAACTGGTCCCAGCTCATGTAGAAGAGGTCGGGCGGGTTGCCGCCCGAGAAGCCCTGGCCGAGCTGCTGGGTGAGGTCGCTGGCGGCGACGACGTCGACGGCGGTGTCGTTCGCCTCGCCCCAGGAGTTCACGGCGTCGGTGACGGCGGTGGTCTCGGCGTCGCCGGACGAGCCGATCATCACGGTGAGCCCGGCGGAGTCGTCCGATCCGCCGCCGCCGCCGCTCGAGCAGGCGCCGAGGGAGAGGGCGAGGCCGCCGGCGAGGACCGCGGCACCCCAGCGTGCCGTTCTGGTGCTGTGCGTCATGTTCTGACCTTTCATGGGTTTCGGGAGGGAGTCGTGGGGAGTCGGGGGGGAAGGAGGCGCCCGGTGTGCGGCGTCAGCTCTCGGAGTGGTGGAGCGGGGTGCGCACGACGAGGTGCGGCGTGATGAGGCGGTGCGCCTCCCCGGGTGCGAGGGGGCGGTGGACGACGTCGTCGCCCTGCTCGCCGAGGAGGAGCTCGAGGGCGCCGGCCGCGACCGCGCCGAGGTCCTGCTCCACGCTGGAGAGGCCGACGGCGCCGGCGACCGGGGTGTTGTCGAAGCCGACGATCGCGAGACCCGGCCGGCCGACGGCGACCGCGGCCATCGAGGCGCCGAGGGCGAGGGAGTCGGAGACGCAGACCAGCCCGTCCACCTCTGGGTGCGCCTCGAGGAAGGCGATGGCCGCGGAGCGCGCGCGCTGCACGTCGTCCTCGGCCTCCGCGACGAGCAGCGGCACGCCGGCGAAGCGCTCCGCCATCACCCGCTCCCAGCCGCTGCGGCGGTCGTCGCCGGTCGCCGAGCCGTCCGGCCAGCCGAAGAGGGCGATCCGGGAGCAGCCCTCGTCGGCGAGATGCGCGGTGGCCTGCGCGACGCCCGCGGCGCCGTCGACGTCGACCCAGAGGTGCTGCGGGTCGCCCTGGTCGTCGAGCCCCCAGGGGCGGCCGAAGGTGACGAACGGGACGCCCTGCTCGATCAGCCAGGCCGTGCGCTGGTCGCCGTAGAAGGTCGAGGTGAGCACGAAGGCGTCGACGTCGGCGCCGTCGCGGAGCTTGCCGATCCGCTCGATCTCCTCCTCGGGGCTCGCCGCCGTGTAGAGCAGGATCCGCATGCCGCGGGCGTCGGCCTGCTCGGTGACGGCGTGCAGGAAGCGGTCGAGCAGGCTGCCCGAGACGCCGTCGAGGACCCGGTCCATCCGCACGCCGATCGTCCCCGACTTGCGGGTGCGCAGGCGCCGGGCGGAGGCGTGCGGCCGGTAGTTGAGGTCGCCGATCGCCTTCTCCACCCGCTCCCGCGTGCTCTCGCGCACGATCTGCGGGCTGTTCAGCACGTTCGAGACGGTCTGGCGCGAGACACCGGCTGCGCGGGCGACGTCCTCGACGGTCGGCAGTGCCATGCGTCCTCCTCGACGGGTGTGCGGTGGTGCGGTGCTCGGGCTTGATCGTTCAAATCTCGGCAGACCGAGTTATTTGATCGATCAAATTCCTGGGTAATGTTACCTGCGGCGACGGCGCTGTCAACCGGCCGTACGCTCCAGTACCGACGATCCAGTGAGGAGTCGACCGTGACGACCGACCACGACGACCGCCCCCGCCCGCCCCGGCAGCCCCTGCTGAACGACGCCGTCGTCCTGCTCCGGGCCCCCACCCAGCTCTGGAGCGACGACGCCGGCGAGCTCGGCGCGCTGCCCGCGCACGGGCTCTACCACGGCGACGTCCGCGTCCTGGCGGGCCTGCGCCTGCTCGTCGGCGGGGAGCCGCTCGAGTCGATCGCGGTCGGCCGCGACGGCGCCTCCTCCGCCCGCTTCACCGCCCTCGCGCGCCACCTCGACGACGACGCCGCCGACCCGCGGCTGCGGGTCGTGCGCCTCCGCACGGTCACCGCCGGCGGGCTCGAGGAGCGGATCCGGCTCGAGTCGGCGCTGCCCGGCGCCGTCGCCACCACGGTCGAGCTCGCGCTCGACCCCGACTTCTCGCTCGTGCACGTGGTGAAGGCGGGGCTCCGGGACGAGACCGCGGTAGCGACCGCCGTCGACGGCTCCTCCCTGGTCTGGACCCACGCGGGCGCCCGCGCCGAGGTGCGGGCCGAGGGCGCCGCGGTCTCGCCCGGCGGGACGCTCTCCTGGGACGTGGTCGTCCCGGCTCGCGGCTCGGTCGAGGTCGCCTGGAGCATCGCGATGACCGACTCCGCGGCCGTCGTCGGCGCCGCCCCCGGCCCGGCCGAGTGGGCGGGTGCCACCGTGGAGGCGGGCGACTCGCGGCTGGCCGCCTGGTGCCGCGCGGCCCTCGACGACCTGGACGCGCTGCGGATGGTGACGCTGGAGCGGCCGGACGCGCCGTTCCTCGCGGCGGGCGCGCCCTGGTTCTTCACGCTCTTCGGTCGCGACTCGATCTGGGCGGCGCGGATGCTCCTCCCGCTCGGCACCGAGCTGGCCGCCTCCACCCTGCGGGTCCTCGCGGGGCTGCAGGGCACCGAGCACGTCGCCGAGACGGCCGAGCAGCCGGGCAAGATCATGCACGAGCTGCGCTCGACGACCCTCGAGATCCCGGGCGAGGGCGTCTCGCTGCCGCCGCTCTACTTCGGCACCGTCGACGCGACCGCGCTCTGGGTCTGCCTGCTGCACGATGCCTGGCGCTGGGGTCTCGCGGACGAGGAGGTCGAGGCGCTGCTGCCGGCGCTCGAGGCCGCGCTGCGCTGGCTCCGCGACGAGGGCGACTCCGACGGCGACGGATTCCTCGAGTACGTCGACACCACCGGCCACGGCCTCGCGAACCAGGGCTGGAAGGACTCGGGCGACTCGATCCAGTGGCGCGACGGCAGCCTCGCCGACGGGCCGATCGCGCTCTGCGAGGTGCAGGCCTACGCCTATGAGGCGGCGGTCGGCGGCGCGGCGATGCTCGAGCACTTCGGCCGCGACGGAGCGGAGTGGCGCGCCTACGCCGCCGCGCTCAAGGGCCGCTTCATCGGAGCCTTCTGGATCGACGACGCGGACGGCGGGCACCCCGCGATCGCGCTGGACGCGCAGAAGCGCCCGGTCGACACCGTCACCAGCAACATCGGCCACCTGCTCGGCACCGGGATCCTCGAGCCCGAGCAGGCGGCCCGCGTGGCGCAGCTGCTCGGCTCCCCCGAGCTCGACTCGGGCTACGGGCTGCGCACCCTGTCGACCGACTCCGGCGGCTACTGGCCGCTCTCGTACCACGGCGGCTCGGTCTGGGCCCATGACACCGCGATCGCCGTGACCGGGCTCGCCCGCGAGGGCTTCGGCGCGGAGGCGACCGCCCTCTCCCGCGGGCTGCTCGCCGCTGCCGAGGGCTTCGGCTACCGGATGCCCGAGCTGCACTCCGGGGACGCCGCCGCCGAGGTGGCGGCTCCCGTGCCGTACCCCGCCGCCTGCCGCCCGCAGGCCTGGTCGGCCGCCGCCTCGATCGCCGTGCTCTCGGCCGCCCTCGGCCTCGCGCCCGGCGGCTCGACGCTCGTCGTCGCGCCGATCACGCCCGCCCTCGCCGGCTCCATCCGCGTCGACGGGATCCGCTACCGCGGCTCCGTCGTCCCCATCGACTGGCGCGACGCCCACTGAGTGGCGGAGGCCCGCGCCTTCTCTGCCGACCGAGCGGCCCGCGCCGCCCTCGCCGAATGAGCGGCCCGCGCCGCGGCCCACGCTTATTTCTGCTGGTCGAGTAGCCCCTGCAGCGGGCAAGCCCATGCTGATCGAGTAGCCCGCGCAGCGGGCGTATCGAGATCCACCACCGCCAGGACACAGACCCTGCAGACCCCCGTCCTGACGACGATGGGTCTCGATACGCCCCTCCGGGGCTACTCGACCAGCAGGCAAGGGCGCCGCCTCACCGGGCCGCGCCGCCGTCAGGACAGCCGCGCCACGACCGCGCGGGCGATCCGCCGGCCGGAGCGGTTCGCGCCGATCGTCGACGCCGTCGGCCCGTAGCCCGCGAAGAAGACCCGGGGGTCCGTGAGCGACGCGCCGTCCTCGACCGCGACGCCGCCCTCGCGCTCGCGCAGGCCGAGCGGCGCGAGGTGCCGCAGCTCCGGGCGGAAGCCGGTGGCCCAGATGATCGCGTCGGCGCGGGTGTAGGAGCCGTCCGGCCAGCGCACCCCGTGCGGCTCGATCGAGGAGAACATGCCGCGCTCGTGCAGCACGCCGCGCTCGATGCCCGCCACGACCCGGCGCGTGCGCTGCACCCCGGTCCCGCCGACGATGCTCGGCAGCGCGCGGCCGGCCCGCGCCGCGCGCTCCTGCTCGGCCACCGCCTCCACCGCCGACTCCAGCGCGAGCTGCTCGCCGTCCCGGTAGACCACCGGTCGCCGCGTCGCCCAGGTCAGCGAGCGCGCGACCCGCTCCAGCTCGAGGAGGAAGCCGATCGCGGAGGTCCCGCCGCCGACCACGATCACCTGCTGCCCGGCGAAGTCGGCGGCGCGCAGGTACTCGGTCGTGTCGATCTGGACGCCCTCGAAGTCGTCCCGGCCCGGGTAGTACGGCAGGAACGGCGAGCCCCAGGTCCCGGTGGCGTTGACGAGGATCCGGGCGCGCTCGCTGCCGGCGTCGGTCTCCACGACGAGCGGTGCCGTCCTGTCGCCGATCGTCGCACTGCTGACGCCGCGCACCGCCACCGGCCGTCGGACGGCGAGCTCGTAGGCGCTCTCGTAGGCCTCGTAGTACTCCGTGACGACGTCGCGCGCGGGCCGGCGGCGGTCCGCGGTCGCGAAGGACAGGCCGAGCCGCTCCATCCCGGGCAGGTCGTGCACGCGGTGCGCGGAGCCGAGCCGGAGCGCCTCCCAGCGGAACTGCCAGGCACCGCCGGCGCGCGGCCCGCGGTCCAGGACGGCGAAGTCGACGCCCGGGCGCAGGCCCAGACGGCGGAGGTAGTAGGCGACCGAGAGCCCCGCCTGACCGGCGCCGACCACGACGACGGGCCGCGGATCGAGCGCACTGTCCACGGTGCTCCCCACGCGGTCGGGAGGCGCCGCTCACTCCGCTGCTCGCGCACAGGGGGGCCGGTGCCTCGTCTGCTAAACTACCGGCTAGATTTCATACTTCCTGTCTGCTTCTTTTTCTCCAGCCGGCTCACCGCCCGTCTGGCCTGTCATCGTGAGGGGGTCACCCATGGGGCGCGGCCGTCAGAAGGCAAAGAACACCAAGATCGCTCGGGAGCTGAAGTCGTTCAGCCCAACGGTCGATTACAGTGCGCTCGAGCGCGAGCTCAGCCACCCGGACGAGCCGGACTACTCGAAGTGGATCGACGATGAGGACGAGGGCGACGACACCGACCTCGTCGAGGAGCAGCACCAGAAGCGTGCCTGATCCCTCCTCCGCCGCGGGGCCGCTCCAGTCGAGCGACCCCGCGGCTTCTGCGTTCCCGGAGCGGTCTCCGCTTCCGGAGCAGCCTGCGCTTTCAGAGCAGTCCGGGCAGCACGGCCGCGTCGAGCAGCTCTCCACCCGTGTCGCGTACGAGACCCCGTGGATCCGCGTCCGCGAGGACGAGGTGCGCTGGCCCGGCGGCGTCGAGGGCGTCTACTCCGTCGTCGAGCGCGCCGACTACGCGCTGATCGTCCCGCGCGAGCGCGACGGCTTCTGGCTGGTCGAGCAGTACCGCTACCCGATCGGCCGCCGCACCTGGGAGTTCCCGTCCGGCGGCTGGCCTCACGACTCGCCCGGCGGCGACGCCGAGGCGCTCGCGCGTGCCGAGCTGCGCGAGGAGACCGGCCTGCGCGCCGGACGACTCCGACCGCTCGGCCGGCTCAGCGAGGCCGACGGGTTCGTCGCGCAGTCGTTCGACGTCTTCCTCGCCGAGGACCTCGAGCACGGCGAGCCCGAGCGCGAGGAGACCGAGCAGGACATGCGGCAGCAGTGGTTCCCGGACGCCGAGGTGGCGGCGATGGTCCGCTCCGGCGCGATCGTCGGCACCTCCGACGTCGCCGCGCTCGGGCTGTTCTGGCTGGACCGGGGGCTCGGCTCGTGAGCGCGCCGACCGCCCGGGCGCGCTCGATGTCGGTCGTCGCTGCCAGGATGTCGAGATGAAGCCCGCGTCCGCGCCGTCGCCCGTGTGGCACTCGGAGACGCGCGGCCGCGACCTCGACGAGGCGCGCGCGTTCTACTCCCGCGGCTACAACGGGTCGGGGTTCCGCGCCGAGCACACCCGCGTCCCGTTCGCCTACCGCTACGCGTCGACCGGCCCGGGCCCCGTGAGCCTGCACGCCGCCTCCTTCCTCGGCTCGGTCCGCGGCACGGTCGAGCCCACCGGCGTCTACATCGTGCTCTGGCTCAACGAGGGGCGCGCGAGCCTCGACCTCGGCCGCGACGAGAACCGGCTGGTCGCCGGCCGGCCGGCGATGTTCCCCTCCGGCCGCCCGTTCGGCTTCGAGACGAGCGAGTACCGCGACGCGCTGGTCCACTTCGACTCCGCCTACCTGGAGCGCGCCGCCGCCGAGCTGCACGGCACCGCGCCCGGCCCGATCCGCTTCGCCCCGCTCGCGCACTCGCCCGCCCCCTGGTGGGCGGCGGTGCGGGTGCTCCGCGACACGCTCACCGGGGTGAAGGCCCCCTCGTCGCTGCAGCGCGAGTCCGCGTCGCAGGTCGCCGCCGCGGCCGTGCTGCAGGCCTTCGCGCACCGGGTCGTCCCGCTGCCCTCCGCACCGCACTCGGTCAGCGCCCGGCGGCTGCGAAGGGCGGTCGAGTTCGTGCACGCGAACGCCGACCTGCCGCTCGGCGTCGCCGACATCGCCGACGCCGCCGGTCTGACCGTGCGCGGCGTCCAGCTCGCCTTCCAGCGCGCCTACTCGATGACGCCGCGGCAGTACCTGCGCGGCGTGCGCCTCGACCTCGCCCACGACGAGCTCGTCGCCGGCGGCCCGCAGACCCTCGTCGTCGGCGACGTGGCTGCTCACTGGGGATTCATCAGTGGCGGCCGGTTCGCCCAGCACTACACCCAGCGCTTCGGTGAGCTGCCGAGCGAGACCCTGCGGCGCTGAGCCTGCCGCGCTGAGTCGGCGGGGCTGTGTCCGGGCCGCTGTGTCCGCGCCGTTGCGTCCGGGCCGTTGTGTCCGCGCCGTTGTGTCCGCGCCGCCGGACCGGCGTCACTCACTCCGCGACGCCGCAGGACGCAGCATCGGCCACCGCTCCCGAGCGTCGGCCCCGAGGACCTGGCCGCACCGCGAGGACTCCGCCGCGCCGACCCCGCGAAAGCTGTCGGAGGCGTAGTGTCCGAAGTCCACCCGCGGAACGACCCGCAGGTCCGCGTCGATGGAGCCGCGATGTTCGAACCCGAAGGATCCGCGCGCCCGGTCGCCCGGATCATGTCCGTGACCGCCGCACTGCTGATCGGCGCCGTCCTCGTCGGCGGCGCGGTCGGAGCCGCGGTCGCCCTGGCCCTCTACCTCCCGAGCGCGCTCGCCGCCGGAGCGCTCGACCCCTCCGCGCTGGTCGGCTTCGGGATGCTGATGGGCGTCGCCTCCGGCGCCGGCCTCGGCGCGGTGGGAGGCCTCGGCGCGATCGCCGGCATGGTCACCGTCCGCGCGATGAGCCGCCGGAGCGGCGCCTTCATCGCCGGCACGAGCGTCGGCGCCGCGTTCGGCGTGCTGATCCTCGCCGCGAACCTCCTCGTCAGCCGGGACGCCGCCACCTGGATCACCGCCCTGCTCGCCACGGCGGCCGCCTTCCTGCTCTGCGCCTGGGGCTCCTGGCTGCTGACCCGCCGCGAGCACTCCTGGGAGCGAGCGCACGCCCCCGAGCGCCGGCGCCCTGCCGCGCAGCCCGCCGCTCCGGGCGCGGGACCCTCCCGGAGCCGCCACCGCCCGGCCTGACGCGGGCCCGATCGCCGCCCCACCTCCGGCACGCGAAACCACCTGCGGCACGCCGGCCCAGCCGATACTCGCGAGCCGAGACCCGTTCCGCGTGCCGAAGCTTCTCCGTCGGACCTCCGGCACGCGAGACCATCTCCGGCACGCAGAATCAGCCGATCTCCACGTGCCCAGCCGCGTTCGACGTGCCGAAGCTCCTCCGCCGGAACCTCCGGCACGCGGATCCAGCTCCGGCACGCCACATCAGCCGACTTCCACGAGCCGAGGCCCGTTCGACGTGCCCAAGCTCCTCCGCCGGAACCTCCGGCACGCGGATCCAGCTCCGGCACGCCACATCAGCCGACTTCCACGAGCCGAGGCCCGTTCGACGTGCCCAAGCTCCTCCGCCGGAACCTCCGGCACGCGGATCCAGCTCCGGCACGCCACACCGGCCGACTTCCACGAGCCGAGGCCCGTTCGACGTGCCCAAGCCCCTCCGCCGGAACCTCCGGCACGCGGATCCAGCTCCGGCACGCCACACCAGCCGACTTCCACGAGCCGAGGCCCGTTCGACGTGCCGACGGTCTCCTCCGCCAGAACCTCCGGCACTCGAAAACACCTCCGGCACGCCCGATCAGCCGATTCCGACGAGCCGAAGCCCGTCCCACGAGCCGAAGGTCGAGCCGGACGGCCCCGCGGTCAGCCCGCGTACGAGCCGACCAGGCGCACCGCGCCGCCGTCGACGCCCTTGGCGCCCTGCTCGAAGCCGTCGAGCGAGCGCTCGCTCAGCGACACCCGGCCCGCGACCCAGGACGGCACGCCCGACGCCTCCAGCGCCGCGATGACCGCGGGCGCCGCGTCGGCGTCGACGACGGCGAACATCCCGATGCCGAGGTTCCAGGTGCCCTCGGTGCTCTCCAGCGTCGCCCCCGACATCGCGGCGAGCGCCCGGAACACGTCGGCCGGGCTCCAGCTCGAGCGCTCCACCTCGACCCAGGAGCCGCGCGGCAGCACGCGCGCCAGGTTCGCCGCGATCCCGCCGCCGGTCACGTGGCTGATCGAGTGCACGCCCGCGCCGAGCGTCTCGTCCTCGAGCACCCGGAGCAGCGGCGCCGTGTAGAGGCGGGTCGGCTCGAGCAGCACCTCGCCCACGACGCCCCCGAGCTCGGCGGAGGTGTCGGTGAAGCGGATCCCCTTCTCGGCGAGGATGTGGCGCACGAGCGAGTAGCCGTTGGAGTGCAGCCCGGAGGAGGCCATCGCGATCACCAGGTCGCCGTCGCGCACCCGGTCGGCGCCGCGCACCGCGTCCGCCTCGACCGCGCCGACGGCCGCACCGGCCACGTCGTAGTCGTCCGGGCCGAGGAGCCCCGGGTGCTCGGCGGTCTCGCCGCCGACGAGCGCGGTCCCGGTGGCCGAGCAGGCGCGGGCGATCCCCGCGACGATGTCCGCGATCCGCGCGGGGACGACCTTGCCGCAGGCGATGTAGTCGGTCATGAAGAGCGGGCGGGCGCCGACCACGACGATGTCGTCGACGACCATGCCGACGAGGTCCTGCCCGATGGTGTCGTGCTTGTCGATCGCCTGCGCGATGGCGACCTTCGTGCCGACGCCGTCGGTCGAGGTCGCGAGCAGCGGCGCCCGGAAGTCCTTGAGGAACGAGACGTCGTAGAGCCCGGCGAACCCGCCCACTCCCCCCAGCACATTGCGGTCGTGGGTGGCGGACACCGCCGCCTTCATCAGCTCGACGGCGAGGTCCCCGGCCGCCGTGTCGACTCCCGCGCGGGCGTAGCTGCTCGTCTCGTTGCTCACGCGACGACCCTACCGAAGGGCCGCGCCGTGCAGACGCTGCGATCAGCCGGGGACGACCACCCCGCATCGAGCTCGGGCGGACCGCACCCCCTTCAGGGGTTGATCTCGGGATCGAGAGTGACGGCGAGATGGTTGCGTTGCCATGCTCGGCGCGTCCCCTCTTCATCCTGGACGGCAGCGCGATCCACGCCGTCCTCCGCGCCCCCGAGGAAACCTGATGGCCGACCCCGCCTCCCCGTCCGGCTCGCCACTCCGCCGGCGCTCGATCGTGGCGGCCGCCGCCTGGACGATCCCCACCGTCGCCCTGGTCACCGCGGCGCCGCACGCCGCCGCCTCGACGCCGCCCGAGCCCGTCGGTCCGCCCGATCTGCTCGACGTGACCGGCTTCGAGGCGGTCCGCTGCGACGTCGTGCCCGCCGGCACCGTGCTCTTCCGCGCCCTCGACGGGACGTCTCCCGCGGCCAGTGGCGCCACGGTGACCGTCACGCTCCCGCCCGGGCTCGGCTTCTCCGCCGGCGGGACCTCCGCCGTGGTGGCGGTCGGCACGGAGGGCGTCGTCTCCGTCCCGGCGTTCGCCGCGTCAGGGTCCGCGGGCTCCTACACGATCACGGCCACCTACGGCACGGCGATCGCCTACGCGCCGGGGACGGTGACCGCGAGCCCCGGCCAGGTGGTGGAGCTCACGCGCTCCCCCGGCGGCGCGAACCAGCAGCCGACGTTCTCCACCGCCGTCGTGCCCGGAGTCGCCGACGGCGTCCACGGTGCCATCTCCGGCGACGAGCTCGCCGCCAGCGCCGGCCGGAACGCCGCCGTGCTGACCGCCGACGGCCGGGTGCGGTACTGGGGAGCGAACCTCGGCGCCCCGGTGACTGCTCCCGGAACCCTGACGTTCGCCGGAGCCGCGGTGACGGGCATGGTGTTCATCGACACCTGGACCTGCGTGCAGGCCGGCAACACCTCCGCCGGTGGCATCGCCGCGGGAGCCGGAGCGGACTCCGTCCGCCAGTGGTACCGCACGGGGACCGGCACCGGGCCGCTCACCGTCGTGGCGGTGACCGGCGTCACCGGCACGGTCCTCGCCGCGGAGTCGAACGACGGCTACAGCTACGCCCTCACGAGCACCGGCCTGCACTGGTGGGCGAACGCGACCTCGGGCGAGCAGGTCGCCGCCACGCTCATCGCGGGCACGGCCGGGGCGTCGGCGATCAGCACCTGGAGCTACCGCCGAGCCAACGGCGTCCTCGCCTTCGGCGGCGGGATCCTCCGCGCCGACGGGGGCGTCAGCGCCTGGAACGGCAGCCACGCCCTCACCGCCCTCGGCGGCGCTCCGGCGGACATCGTCGAGTTCCAGGCCGGGCAGTCCACCGTCTACGCCCTCACCGGCTCCGGCGAGCTGTGGACGCAGGGCGCCGCGTTCACCTCGTCGCCCGGCGGCGCGGGCTGGATCCTGCGCGCCGAGAACCTCGCGACGACCCACGCCTGGACCTACGAGGGCTACACCGGCGGCGTGTACGCCACCACGGCGGGAACGGTCGCCCAGTTCTTCGCCGCGCAGCCCGCGGGCAACGCCTACCGCACGGAGGCGAGGACGATCCCCGCGGGCGTCACCCTGACGAAGGTGTTCAGCACGGACGGCACCTACCTGGCGCTCGCCTCGAACGCGACCGTCTACGCCTGGGGCGGCAACCTCGACAACTCCGGCCGCTCGCAACCCGCCCTCGTCGCCGGAGTCACGAACGCGACCGACCTGAACGCCTGGGGCTACCACGGACCGTCCTACGTGGGCGGCGGGTACGTCATCTCCTCGATCGGCTGTTGAGGCAGGACGCGCCATCGGCGGCCCGCACGACGCGCCAGCTTCGGCGGGCGCCGCGCTGGTCGACAGCGCTCCGTCCGGAGACCGAGCCCGCTCCCGCACTGGCGTAGCGCGCTCTCCCGAGCCTCCCCAGCAGGGAGCCGCCCGACTGCCGATCCGATCAGCTTCGAAGATCGTCAGAGGCGATTCGCGCGTCGGCTGCCAGGCTCTCGACCCGAGACGAGGTGAGGTCCGCTCACCTGTCCGTCGACAGGCAGGAGTGGGCAGTGGTGCACACGATGTTCCGAGGGAGCGCGACCGGCGATCGGAGCCGCGGGCGGCGCGTGCCGCTCCTCGCCGTCGCCGCCCTGGTCGCCCCGCTCCTCGCACCGGTCGCCGGCGCGGTCCCGACGGCGCCCACCGTCGAGCGAGTCGCCGCCGCGACCGCCGATGCCGCTGAAGCCTCCACCGACGCCGACGCCGCATCCCTCGCGAGGACGTTCGACCAGGATGTCGTGGTCAGCAGCAGGACGACCGCGACCGAGATCACGACGGCCCTGCCCGACGGCACGATGCAGTACGTCGCGAGCACGGAGCCGCAGCGCGTCGAGCGGAACGGCACGTGGATCGACGTGGATACCACGATGTCCCGGACGGCCGATGGCGCGATCGAGCCCGCAGTCGCCACGGTGCCCGTCCGATTCTCGGGAGGCGGTGATCGGAAGCTGGCGCAGATCCGGACGGCGACGGGCGCCTGGCTGTCGATGAACTGGGAACACGGCGTATTGCCGAGCCCGGTTCTGGACGGCTCGACGGCGCTGTACCAGGACGTCTTCCCCGAGGTGGACCTCCGGGTCGCGTCGACCAACGTCGGGATGTCGCAGGTCCTGATCGTGAAGACGCCGGAGGCCGCCACGAATCCGGAGCTCGACACCGTCCGCTTCGAGTTCGACGGCGGCGAGGTCTCTCGGGAGGCCGACGGCGGCCTTTCGGCGGAGATCGACGGGAGGGACTCCGCCCTCGTCGCGAGCGCGCCGACCTGGTGGGACTCGTCCTCCGTCGACGCGGGGAGTCGGCCGACGGGCGACGCTCCCGAGTCGAGCACGGTCCCGACGAGCACGACGGGCGATTCGCTGTCTCTGGACGTCGACTCCGTTCTCACGACTCCCGGCCTCGACTATCCCGTCTTCATCGACCCGGACTTCTCCGGCACTCGCGCTCACTCGTGGTGGGTGGCGTCCAACCTGCCGAACGCCTCGTTCCTCGACGGGCAGGGCAACGACGGCCGCGGGCAGTCCGTCGGCTCGGTCGACGATCCGGCGGGGGACATCCGCAACGCCCGGTCCTTCTTCCTGATGCCCACCGAGGGCATCAAGGGCGCGGAGATCATCAGCGCGAGCTTCAGCGCGCACGAGATCTGGTCCTGGAACTGCACCGCGACACCGGTCGAGCTCTGGTGGACCGGCAGCATGCGCGAGGGCGCGACCTGGAACGAATCGGGTGGCGGGAACTGGATCCAGAAGCTCGACACCGTCGACGCCTCCGGGCGGCGCGGCGCGGCGGACTGCCCCGAGAAGAACGTCGGGTGGAACGCCACCGAAGGAGCGAAGGTCGCCGCCGGCGCGAACGCCGACACCATCACCTTCGGACTGCGGGCGCCGGATGAGGGCGACCACAGCCAGTGGAAGCGGTTCGATCCCTCGGCCTCGATGACCGTCACCTACGACCGCAGGCCGGAGTCGCCGACGAACGTGGTGATGTCGACGCCCGATCGCGGCTGCGGGGTCGCCTCCGATCCCGCCTGGGTGACCAACCGGACAGCGCTCGTCCTGCGTGCGACGATGCACGACCCCGACGGCGATCCGATGTACGGGCGCTTCCAGGTCGTGACCGCGAGCAGCGGCGGCACCGGCCACGACGCCCCGCCGGGCTCGACCAGGGTCGTCTTCGCCACCACACCGGTCGAGCCCGACCGCTGGGACCGCACGATGACGCTCGACGCCGGAACGCTGGCGGACGGTCGCTACGCCTGGTCGGCCCGTGCGGACGACGATCGTCTCCAGTCGGACGACTCCCCGTGGTGCTACTTCACCGTCCGCAACAGCGGCCCCTCGACCCTCCCGACGATCACGAACGACTCCAGCCCCGCGAGCTACACCGTGGGCCGGCCGTTCACCATTCATTTCGAGGCACCGGCCGAGGACGGGGTGGACAGATTCCTCTACCGCTGGGTCCCCACCGACGGGGTGCCGAGCGACTACAGCCTGAAGACCGAGGTCGACGCGCTGCCCGCCTGCGGGACCCGGACCGGGGAGGTCCAGGTCGTCTGCCCGGACGCCTCCGGACGGTCGGCGACGATCACGGTCGCGCCGATCGCCGAGGTCTCGACGCTCCTCGTCACGAGCGTCGACAAGGTCGGCAGCTGGGCGAACGTCGCCAACGCCGACGGCACCCGATCCACCGTCGCACAGCTCAGGATCGCCGCCTCCGCCGACCCGACGACCCCCACCCGCCCGCAGACCTCCGCCCCGGTCACCCCGCATCCGCTTGACCACTAGTCCGTCTCCGACGGCACACCCTCGAGAAACGGGCCTTCCTGTGGCATCTCCGAACTCCCTCCTCCGTCGCGCCCGCTTCCGGCGCCTCCTCGCCTCGACGGTCAGCGCCGTGCTGGTCGTCACGGTCCTCTCCGTGACACCTGCCCACGCCGCCGAGGTCGTGCCGCCGGTCGATCGGGGCGTCCTCGTCGACGTCGATGCGATCGCCGGACGCGAGTCCGACGGGGAAGCGGCACCGGCTCCACTCGTGGACGAGGCAGCACTGCCGGAGCCGGAGTCGTTCGACGTCGATCTGTCAGCGGAGACCCCCTCTCCCCCGTCGCCGGAGGCCGCGTCGCCCGCTGCGGCGTCGACGGCGATGCGCCTCGCGGCGCTCCCGTCAGCAGACGATCCGGAGGCAGAGGCGCACACGTCCCCGACGGAGCTCGGCGACACGGGCATCACGGTCCAGGCGAGTCCGGCGGAGGGCTCTCCCGCCGTCGAGTCGGTGTCCGTCTCGATCCTCAGCGCCGAGGAGGCGGCGGCGAAGGGTGCGACCGGTCTGACCCTCGAGGTGTCCCGCACGGACGGGACGACCGCAGCGGGCGTCGTCGAGCTGTCGGTGCCGGACGAGCTGACCTCGGCCCTCTACGGCGGCGACTACGCCTCGCGGGTGTCCTGGGTGCAGATCCCGGAGTCTCCCTCGACGACGACGACAGCGGAGCCGGCGTCATCGATCAGGACGGCGGCGGCGATCACGCCCCGTAGAGCCGCGGCGACACCGGTGGCGTCGAAGAGCACCGCCGGAGCGAGCGTCATGAGGGTGCAGGCGGACGCGGCGCCGACCGTGGTGACCGCGGCCGCGGCGGCGAGCTCGGCGGCGGGGAACGGCGACTACCGGGCGACCTCGCTCGCGCCGTCGAGCACGTGGGACGTCAGCGCCCAGACCGGCGCCTTCGTCTGGAGCTACCCGCTCGCCGTCCCGCCGCCGGCGGCCGGCCCGCAGCCGGAGCTCGCCCTCGCCTACGACTCGCAGAGCGTCGACGGCCGCACCGCGTCCACGAACAATCAGACCTCGGTCGTCGGCGAGGGCTGGGACCTGGCCGGCAGCGGCTTCATCGAGCGCAGCTATCTCCCCTGCGCCCTGGAGGACGAAGCCGGCCGTGATGCGAAGGCGTCCGGCGATCTCTGCTGGAAGACCGACAATGCGACTCTGTCGTTCGGCGGGCACTCCGGCGTGCTCGTCCGGGACGGGACGACGAACGTCTGGAAGCTCGAGCAGGACGACGGATCCCGGATCGAGAAGCTCACCGGATCGGCCGAGTGCGTCGGCAACGGCGCGAAGGACGCCGAGTGCTGGCGGATGACCACCACCGACGGCACCCAGTACTTCTTCGGCCGGAACCGCCTCCCGGGCTGGTCTCCGGGCAGTCCCGAGACGAAGTCGGTCTTCACCGCGCCCGTCTTCGGCGACGACGCGGGTGAGCCCTGCCACGGCTCGACCTTCGCGTCGTCGTCCTGCACGCAGGCGTGGCGCTGGAACCTCGACTACGTCGTCGACACGCACGGCAACGCCGAGGTCTTCTCCTACGCACAGGAGACCAACCGCTTCCGATCGACGGCCGGCACCGGCCCGACCGCCTACGTGCGCGGCGGTTCTCTGACGAGCATCGAGTACGGCATGACCGAGGGCACCGTATACGCTCCGAACGCCGCGACCGGGAGGGTGACCTTCGGCTACAGCGCCACCGGGCGCTGCAACGCCTCCGATGCGAGTGCGTGCGCCCCACTGGCCCTCGGGGGCGACGTCCGGACACCGGGTGTGGACGGCGCCGCGGGAAGCGCGAGCGTCTACCCCGACGTCCCGTTCGACCTCAACTGCACGACCGGCAGCTGCGACGGTCAGCGCTCGCCCACCTTCTGGACGACCGCGCGCCTGGACAACGTCACCACCCAGGTCCGCACCTCCTCCGCCTACGCCACCGTCGACACCTGGACGCTCGGCCACTCCTTCCCCGAGACGGGCGACGGCACCGACCCCGCCCTCTGGCTCGATTCGATCGCGCACACCGGCGGGAGCGGCGCGAGCACGCTGCAGGAGGGGACGACGACGTTCTCCGGCCGACAGCTCCAGAACCGGGCACGAGCCGCGATCGGCTACGCGCTCCTCAACAAGATGCGGCTGAACGCGGTCCGGCTGCCCACCGGCGGCGGGATCAGCGTCACCTACCTCGCCCCCGAGTGCGACGACCCCGCCGTCCAGTCCGCGGTGCTCGGCGATCTCGCCGGGAACACCAGACGCTGCTTCCCGCAGTGGTGGACGCCGAAGGTCACCGGAGCGGTGCCGCGCCTGGACCTCTTCAACGCCTACGTCGTCGGCACGATGCTCGAGAGCCCGCAGACCGACGGCGCCGTCGACCCGACGAAGGTGTCGACCTACGACTACAGCGGAGGGGTGGCCTGGCGCTACGACCGGAACCCCCTGCTCCCGGAGGCGAAGCGCACCTGGTCGGAGTACGCCGGCTACGCGCAGCTGAGCGTTCGGGTCGGCGATCCGGGCACCTCCGACAAGCGGGTCCGGACCGACTACGTCTTCTACCGGGGACTGAACGGAGACCGGGGCAAGCCGGGCACGCGCATGGTCCCCGGCACCGAGGCTCCCGACGACCGGTGGCTCGCCGGCCGGGTGCGCGAGGTGAGGACGTACGTCGACGACACGGTGCTCACCGGCACGGTGACGACGCCGTGGGCCTCCGCCGTCGGCGCCGACGACGGCGCCCGGCAGTCCCGGAAGCTCGGCGACGGGAGCGTGCAGGTCACGGAGCGCCTCTCCACCGGCGGCGACCGAGTGACCACGACGACGACCGCCTTCGACCCGACCTACGGCTACCCGACCGCGGTCAGCGTCGTCTCCCCCGCCGGAGAGCTCTCCAGCTGCACGATCACGAACTACGCCGCCGCGAACACGACGGCCTGGATCATCGGGCTCTCCAGCGAGGTCCTGAAGCTCGGGAAGGCCTGCGGCGTCGACGCGAGCTACCCCGACGACGTCATCGTCCAGACCCGGGCGGCGTACGACGGAGCGGAGGTCGGCGCCGCGCCGTCGCGGGGCGACGCCACCGGCAACTGGGTCGCCGCGTCGTACTCCGGATACACCCCGACCTGGTTGCGGACCAGCACCACCGGCTACGACGCCGTCGGCCGGGTCATCTCGGTCGCCGACGTCGCGCAGCGCACCACGACGACCGCGTACACCCCGGCCGCGGGTGCGGCCGCGGGCTCCGGCGCCCCGACGCAGATCGTCGTCACCAACCCGAAGGGCTGGCAGACCGTCACCGCGCTCGACCCCGCCCGCGGTCAAGCCACGACGAGCACCGATCCGAACGGCCGGATCACCTCGACCGACCACGACGCCCTCGGCCGGCTGACGGCGGTCTGGCGGCCCGGCCGGCTGAAGACGGAGAACCCGGACTCCCCGAGCCTCGGCTTCAGCTACGCGATCCACGCGACCGGGATCTCCACCGTGGAGACGTCGAGGATCTCGGCCGGGCAGGTCCTGAAGAAGCTCGACGTCTACGACGGCCTCGGCCGGTTCGTGCAGTCCCGGACCCCGGGGCCCGAGAACAGCACGGTCGTGGCGGACACGCAGTACGACTCGCTCGGCCGGATCGTCGCCACCAACGGCCCGTACGGCGCGAACAAGGAGTACTCGAGCAGCGCCGTGGTGCTGCAGGCCTACTCGTCCAACAACATCCCGACGCGCACCGTCCACTCCTACGACTCGGCGGGCAGGATCACCGCCTCCTCGCTCTACGAGGTCGGCAACCACCTCCGCTCGACGACCACGACCAGGTACTCCGGAGTCGACCGCGTCGACGTCACTCCGCCCGCCGGCGCCACCGCGCAGACGACCTACACCGACGCGCGGGGCCTCACCAGCCGGCTCGTCCAATGGCAGGGAGCCGTCGACTCCGCCTCGCCGATCACCACCGCCTACAGCTACACCGCCCAGGGCCGGATGGCGACCATGAAGGATCAGAACGGCAGCACCTGGTCCTGGAGCTACGACGTCCGCGGACGCAAGACCGGCTCCAGCGATCCCGACACCGGATCGTCGAGCTTCACCTACGACGACGCCGGCAACGTGCTCACCTCGGTGGACGGCCGCGGAGTCGCCCTCGCGTACCGCTACGACGAGCTCGACCGGAAGGTGGCGCAGGTCGACGGCGCCGGAGTGCAGCTCGCCGGCTGGACCTACGATCTCCGCGCCAAGGGGCAGCTAGCCACCTCGTCCAGCACCGTCGACGGCACGACTTACCTGAAGAGCATCGACGCGATCGACGCCGGCTACCGGCCGACCAGCGTCACGACCTCGATCCCCGAGGGCGCGCCGGCCTTCTCCGGCTTCCGCTACACGCAAGGGTCCGAGTACTACCCGGACGGGGCGCTGAAGAAGTCGATCCTCCCGGCCGTCGCCGGGCTGCCCGGACAGCCGGGCCTCCCCGCGGAGACGGTGGAGACCCGCTACGACTCCCTCGGGCTCGTCGCCGGCTCGACCGGACTGCGCGACTACGTGAGCAAGGTCGTCCTCACCAACACCGGCGACGTCGCCCAGTTCCAGAGCGACCCGGACCCGGGCGCGGCCGGGCACACGAAGATGTTCACCACCACCGACCACGACGGCGCGACCGGGCGGATCACCGCGATCCGCAACCTCACCATCGGCACGCGGGGGGCGTTCACGGTCGCGGACCGCACGATCGGCCGCAACCCCGCGGGCGGCATCACGTCGATCCGCACCAGGATCGGCGATCCCGGCATCGACACCGTCACGCCGTCCCCCGCGGACACGGCGGCGCAGGAGATGCAGTGCTTCGCGTACGACGCCCTGCAGAACCTGAAGGACGCGTGGACCCCGGCATCGGCCGACGGGAGATGGACGTGCGGTGACAGCGGCGAGGGAGTCGCACTCGGCGGGTCGGCCGCATACCGGACGACCTACACGGTCGATCCGGTCACCGGGAATCGGACGAAGCAGACGACGGCCGCGGCGGCGGGCGGCGGAGTCGCCTCGACCACCGACTACAGCTACGGTGCGGCCGGGCACGCCCACGCGGTGAGCGCGACGGCGCAGACCACCGGAGCCGGAGCGCCGGCGACGAGCAGCTACGCCTACGACGGCGCGGGCAACACAGTGAGCCGGCCCGGCCAGACCCTGAGCTGGGACGCGCGCGGGAAGCTGAGCGGCGTGGTTGCGGGTCCGGCCACCCAGGCGAACGTCTACGACGCGTCGGGCGACCTCCTGCTGCGCGTCGACTCCGGCGAAGGGGCGCGCCTCTTCCTGGGCGACACCGTGCTGCAGCGGAAGCCGGGCTCCTCGACCACCTCCGGGACCCGCACTTACGGCTTCAACGGCGCCGCCGTCGCGGAGCGGACCACGACCGCCGCCGCACCCGCAGTGAGCACCATCGTCTGGCTCGCGACCGACACGGTGGGAACGGCGTCCGTCTCCGTCGACCAGGCCACCGGATCCGTCCGCCGGCGCTTCATGGACCCCTACGGCAACAGCCGCGGGCCCGGATCCGGCTGGACGTCGAGCAACGCGTACCTGAACGCGCCGAGGTCGTCCGCCAGCGGCCTGACGCATCTCGGGGCGCGGGAGTACGACCCGGGCCTCGGGAAGTTCGTCAGCGTCGACCCGGTCCTGTCGCCGTTCGAGCCGCAGCAGAACAACGGGTACTCGTACAGCCAGAACAGTCCGGTCAGTCGTTCCGATCCCTCCGGCCTTCAGTCAGCCGATTCCGCCGAGCGATCGCACAGCACCGCAGCGGTACCCGCGGCGAACGGCACGGGCCGATTCGCGCCTCGTGGCCCCGGACCAGCGAAGCCGCACAACGTTCCCGGCAGCGAAAGCGCGCCGAAATGGTTCACCCAAACGACTCTTGACAACTGGGATTGGAAGTCGAAGGCCACACCTTACCCCCGAGCAGGCGTCTACAACGACAACCAGTACTGGGTCAATAAGCAGTGGGCTGACTTCCTCGAATCGCGAAGTATTGCGAAAATGCCAGCCTGGCAGCGAGACCTACTGGCAAACAATAAACATGCAGCGGATGTCGTCCGTCCATCTGTGTTACTTTTCACTGCGGCTTTGGGGAGCGTCGGCTCTGTTAGCGAGACTGCGGGAGTTGCCGCACAACAGACCACGAGTCTCTTGTCAATGGCGGGCAAGAGGGGTCTCAAGAGTTACGTCAGTCTGGCGGACGGCGGGGGTACCGCTCACATCATTGACCGACACATGAGTCCGGGCTTGCCGGAAAAGAGCCTTTTCCCTGAACACTGGTCCGCCGAGAAGATCATGCACGAAGTCTCGGATATAGCCACAGACCCGAGTCTGTCCTGGGCCTATCCGAACGGCCAGATAAAGGAATTGACAAATCGAGGCGTCCCGATTCGCGCGACAGTGACCGGGGAGAGAGAGGGCGTACTGATTAAGGTAGTCATCGAACCCGCGACCGATCGGATCATCACCGCTTATCCTGTCCGTCAATGAAGTCCGCCCTCCACGCGAGCAAAGGTACACAATGAATCTCAAATCCGAAGTCACATGGATGGCGTCCATCCCGAATTTCTTGAACGACCAGGCGCACGACCTGGCGATCTCGCTCATCGATGCAGGTGAGTGGGAGATCGCCTACGAGGAGATGATTCTGCAGGGCTCAGAGGTGGATGCGCCGCTTTCGCCCGACGACATGCGGCGCATCCGATCCATTGCAATCGAGTTCGGTCTAGATCTCGAGAGGGGGGGCGACTGGCTCGCCGCGCTGGATTGATACCTAAATACTGCACAGTCCGGTCAGGCGTTCCGATCCATCGGGCCTTCATTCACCCGACCAACAAGAAGGCCGCCGATGCCGTCCGGCGAGCGATCTCACTCATCTTTGCGGCCGCGGCGAGCCGCTCGGTGGAAGCACAAGACGTCCCAGCCGGAAGCCCCCCCTTCCATAACCTTTAACTTCTCCGAAATGTAGATGCCGTCGAATTGGACTCCATTGCCGAGACCGGCGAACTTAGGCTAGGAAAAAACAGTGTGGAAGGAAAGTTCTTCACGACATCTGGAGAAGCGGCGAATGAATGGCGCGCTGAGACGAACGGAGGGAGGTCATCACTGTCGAGACGAAGGTACCCAGATCTCATCATTGACGAGCTTGAAGACGAGGGTCCTCACCCGACGGAATAGGGACAAGCATACTGCGCTTACCCCGTGCAGCTAAGAATTCTCACCGACGGGATGGATGGAATCAAGGTGCGGCCATGATAGAAGAAATTCTCAACCCATTCGCGTTCGCGCGAGTCGAGTGGCTTGCACCCGACCTCCGAGGGCGTCGGTTCGGGGAACCGAATTCGCCGGTATACGCCGCAACGTGCTATTCCGTCGAACTCGAGCTGACAGGAGCCACGTTGAGCGAATATTTCAGCATTCTATTGCAACGCGACTCCGCCCCCGAGGCAAGTATTTGGAAGCTAGATTTTCTCTCGCCTGAGATTGCCGCCCGCGAAGTCCACGATGGCGGCCTTCTCGTCATCACCGAAGGCAAACACGTGGTATCGATCGCGGAGATAATCGCCCTCGCCGGAGACCCTGTTCGAGTTGCCGAGACACAAAAGAATCATGATTCTTGACACGCTAGAGCGATGAACCACGTGGCTCCGAGTGATGGGTCCACAGATAGGGTGATCGCTGGAGAACTCACAGCCGGTGGGACGAGGAAGTCGAGACGCTACACCGGAAGGCCGTGGCTATTCGAGGTCGAGGATGAGGACTCCCAGTTGACAGACCTGATCGATGTGACGGAGACCGACGGCGGACTGATCGAACTTCACGCGAGCGGGATGCGGACCGTCGAGCAGCTGTGGGACTGCTATGGACGCGCGCTGGCCTTCCCGTGGAAGGTCGAGAACTGGCCCTCGTTCGCGGAGCAGATGAGAGACCTCTCGTGGTACCAGGCTTTCTCCTTTCTGATTCTCGTTCGCGGATCGGGCGAGCTGTTGGCGGACGACCCGGGAGAACGCGAGACCTTTCGTCGCATGTCGAGCATGATCGGGCAGGCCTGGGAGAACTCTCCGGTGAGGTCGTACAGCTTCACCACCGTCCTGCTCGAGCGTTGAGCTGAACCCACTGCTGAGCCCAGGGCATCGCCGGGAGATCGCACATTCGGAGCCGGGTGTCGTTCGACAGAAAGAATGGAATCGAGGTGCGGACATGATCAACGAGATCGTCCATCCCTTCGCAATCGCGCGTGACGATCGGGTGAACCCGATCAACGAAGGTAGACGCGACCACTCGTCGGCCGATTCTGCCGATCCGCCTTCGGACTCCAGCGAGCCTTCGGGATGACTCTTCGCACACAGAGAAGGACCCGATGACTGAGGCTGACTGCACGACCGGCCGGACCGTCGTCGTCTCGTGGAAGACGTTCGACGTCGCGGCCGGCATCGTGCTCCAAGCGACGCGCTTGCCCGCGTGGCAACGTGACGAGCTGCAGTTCTCCGGCGAGAGGAAGCGCTCACTGCTCGCGCTGATGATGCTGACGCGAAGCGAACAGGCGTATTTCGAGAACCACGACGTCGTCGAAGTGACGATCACCGACGGACCCAGCGAGCCGAGCACGCCGGTGGTGATCCAACAGGATCATCACGGTGGACGCCGTCTCCGCACGACGCTGCCCCCGGCGGCCGCGAGGATCGTCCGCCCACTGCTCCGCGCGACGGTCCTCCACCACCGCCGGCCGGAGCTGCACTTCACGACGGGCTTCACGGCCGTCGAGGTGAGCGCCGCGATCGCCGAGATCTTCGGCCGGCCCGATCCGGCCGTCAAGCAGCTGGCCGCGGCTGAGCGCGCGTCCGGTGAGCCGGACCGCCGACCGGCCGATCCGCCCGCGCCGCCACCCGCGAGCGCCCCCGCCCGGGCGGATCCGCCGGGAGCGAACCGTTAGGGGATGCGTCGTCCGCGTGCCAGGATGGACCGTCAATCCCCCCTGCTATCCCCTTGGGAGCCCCTCCGGCATGTGCGGAATCGTTGGGATCGTGTCCTCCGGGCCGGTCAACCAGTCCATCTACGACAGCCTCTCCCTCCTGCAGCACCGCGGCCAGGACTCGACCGGCATCGCGACCGCCGACGGCAGCACGCTGCACATCAAGAAGGCGGCGGGGCAGGTCCGCGAGGCGTTCCGCACCCGCGACATGCGCTCGCTGCTCGGCACGATGGGCCTCGGGCACGTCCGCTACGCCACCAAGGGCAACGCGGAGCGCGAGGAGGAGGCACAGCCGTTCTACGTGAACGCGCCGTACGGCATCATCCTCATCCACAACGGCAACCTGACGAACACGCGCGAGCTCACCGAGGAGCTCTTCACCGTCGATCGCCGCCACCTCAACACCACCTCCGACACCGAGCTGCTGGTCAACGTGCTCGCGAACGAGCTGCAGGCCTCGATCTCGGGCCGCGACCTCGACGCGGACGAGGTGTTCGACGCTGTCGCCCGCGTGCACGAGCGGGTCGAGGGCTCCTACGCCACCATCGCGCTGATCGCCGGCCACGGGCTGCTCGCGTTCCGCGACCCGTTCGGCATCCGGCCGCTGATCGTCGGCCGCCGGTTCAATGTCAACGGGCCCGACGACTGGGTGGTCGCCTCCGAGTCGCTCGTCCTCGAGGCGCAGGGCTTCGAGATCGTCCGGGACGTCGCTCCGGGTGAGGCGATCTTCATCACCCCCGACGGCCGGATGACCAGCCGCCAGTGCGCGAAGAGCCCGCGCCTCATCCCGTGCTCGTTCGAGTACGTCTACCTCGCGCGGCCCGACTCGATCCTCTCCGGGATCTCGGTGTACGAGGCCCGGCTGCGCCTCGGCGACCGGCTCGCCGACACCATCGCCGAGTACACGCCGGGCGGGGCGATCGACGTGGTCATGCCGATCCCGGACTCCTCGCGCCCTGCCGCGATGCAGGTCGCGCAGAAGCTGGGCATCCCGTACCGCGAGGGCTTCTACAAGAACCGCTACGTCGGCCGGACGTTCATCATGCCCGGGCAGGCGGTGCGCAAGAAGTCGGTGCGGCAGAAGCTCAACGCGATGTCGAGCGAGTTCAAGGGCAAGAACGTGCTGATCGTCGACGACTCGATCGTGCGCGGCACGACGTCGAAGGAGATCGTCGACATGGCCCGCACGGCCGGTGCGAACAGCGTCACCTTCGCCTCCGCGGCGCCGCCGGTGCGCTACCCGCACGTCTACGGGATCAACATGCCGTCGCGGCAGGAGCTCGTCGCGCACAACCGCCGGATCCCCGAGATCTCGGAGGCGATCGGCGCCGACTACCTGATCTACCAGGAGGTCGCCGACATGAAGGCGGCGATCCTGGAGGGCTCGGACGTCACCGACCTCGAGACCAGCTGCTTCACCGGCGAGTACGTCACCGGCACCGTCACGCCGGAGTACCTCGACTGGGTGGAGCGCACGCAGCTGAGCTGACGCTGGGAGGGCGCGCATCCGGCAGGCACAGCGCCCGGGTGCGCGCAACGGGGTGCCGTGCGGCGGCGGATCGTCCATGCTCGTGGGGCGCCGCTCCGTGCGCCCGAGACGAGGAGTCCCCGTGATCTACCGCCTGCTGCCCCTGCTCCTGACGTTCATCGCGGGTCGCCTGAAGAAGTCGCAGAAGGCCAAGCGCGCCACGCAGAACGCTGCGCGCTCGACGAGCCGCAGCAGCCGCAAGCGCCGCTGACCGCTCGCTTGGAGCGTCGTCTCTAGCGCGTCGAGGCGTCCGGCTCCGTGCCGGGCGCCTCGTTCTCGTCCGGGGCGTCGTCAGGCTCGTCCGCGGGCTCGACGTCCGCCTCGCGGGCGACCGTGCGCTCGGCGGTGGTGCGGACGACGCGGCGGCCGACGACCCGGTCCAGGATCACGACGACGAGCGCGGCGAGACCGCCGAAGATCGTCACGAACAGCAGCAGGCTGAAGCCGAAGACCTGCGCCTGGCTGAAACCCTCGGTCTCGGGCAGCGCGAAGGTGAGCAGGAAGGCGACGATCGCGCCGAGGCCCGCGCCGAGCGCGAGGATGCGCCAGACCCGCGGCGAGCGGCGGACGTCGACCTCCTCGCGGGTGATCTCGACGTCGTCGGGGCGCGGCGAGGAGTCGAGCGGATCGGTCATGCCTCCATTGTCCCCTGTGCCCGGCCGGGCGCGGGCCGAGTGGCGAGGCGGCGGCGGATCGGGTAGCGCGGTCGAGAGGCGGCGGGTCTCGATACGCCGCTGCGCGGCTACTCGACCAACATGAGGAGGGCGCTGCGCGACTGTTCGACCAGCGCAGGGGCGCCACAGCATGCTGATCGAGTAGCCGACGCAGTCGGCGTATCGAGATCCACCGTGGCCGTGACGGGGGTCGGCACCATGCTGATCGAGTAGCCGACTAAGTCGGCGTATCGAGATCCATCATCATCGGAACGGTGGTCTGCAGGCCCCCGCTCCGGAGGACGGTGGGTCTCGATACGCCGCTGCGCGGCTACTCGACCAGCATGGAGCGGCGCCTCATCGCGGCTCCGAGGGCGCGACTCCGAGGGCGCGGTCACATGGAGTGGAGGAGGCGGCCCGCCTGGGCGCGGAGCTCGCGGACGACGGTCCGCACGGAGAGGCGTTCCGCGCGGTCGGGGCGCATCAGGGCGACGATGTGGCGCACGGAGTTGACGCCGCGGAGGGGTTTCACGACGATGCCGGCCGTGCCCGCGGTGTAGCGCGGGACGACGGCGATGCCGAGGCCGGCGGCGACGAACGCCTCCGTCACGCGGGTCGAGGCGAAGCGCTGCTCGACGCGGACCGGCTCGCCCGAGGTCGTCTCGATCTCCTGCATGATCCGCTCGAAGGGGAAGCCGTCGGGCACGCCGATCCAGGTCTCGCCGACGAGGTCGCCCGCGGTGACGGTCGCGCGGTCGGCGAGCCGGTGGCCGAGCGGCAGGGCGATGTCGAGCGGCTCCACCATCAGCTCGGCCATCGCGAGACCGTGCCCGGCCCAGGCGCTGCGGCCGGTGGGCGAGTGCGCGAGGACGATGTCGAAGTCGGCGGTGAGATCGAGGAACTCGTCGGTCCCGGGATCCGCGTCCTCGCAGTGCACGACGAGCCCCTCGACGCTGCGCAGAGCGACCAGCGCATCCGGCAGCAGCATCTGCCCGGCCGTCGGGAAGGTGGCGATCGTCACCTCGCCGATCGGATTGTTCTTGAAGGTCTGCCACACCGCGTCGGCGCGTTCGAGAGCGGTCGCGATCTCGGTGGCGCTGCGGGCCAGCTCGCGGCCGGCCGCGGTGAGGACGACACCGCGTCCCGAGCGCTCGATCAGCGGCACTCCCGCCTCGCGCTCGAGCACCTTGAGCTGCTGCGACACCGCCGAAGGAGTGCGGTGCGTCGCCGCCGCCACCGCGGTGATCGAGCGCCGCATCGAGAGCTCCCGGAGCAGTTCCAGCCGTCGCACGTCCATGTAGGAACGCTACACGTCAGGCCAAGAACAGTGCGATTGTCCTAAGGAACAGAAAGCCCGAGAGTGGACGTTGTACAGAGCATCCCGGCGGATGGATCGCCAAACCTGGCAGACACGTCGGAGCAACGAAAGGCAGAACACTCATGAGCATCGCAATCCTCGTCGTCCTCGGTGCCGTCGCCGCATGGGGCACGGTGTCGACGGTGCTCGTCGCCAGCCGCGACGGATACCGTCAGGTCCCCGTCCGCCACTGAGCCCCGCGCTCCGCGACAGCACCTCATCGCGTTCCGACGCCGTCTCCCCACCCGGGGAGGCGGCGTTCTCGCGTTCCAGGGGGCGCCCGCACGTCACGCTCACCCGGAAACGCAGAAGAGGCCCCGCGGCGCGAACCGCGGGGCCTCTCCCGTGCGAGTGCTACTTCGCGGCGGTGCGGCGGCGCAGACGCGCCACGGTCATGCCGAGGCCGAGCAGCAGCGCCGCGATACCGGCCGCGAAGGCCGGAGTCGCGTCGACGCCGGTCGCGGCGAGGTGACCGGTCGAGCCGCCCGAGGCGCCGGGCATGGCGGGAGCCGTCGTCGCCGGGGTCGTCGGGATGACGGTCTCGGTGGGCTCCGGGGTCGGCTCAGGAGAAGGGGTGGTGCCGGGGCCTGCGGTCTCGGTCACCGTGAGCGTCGACACGACCGAGACACCCGTGACCGGCAGAGCGAACTCGAGCTCGTGGTCGCCGGCCGACAGCTCCGCGACCGAGAAGCCGACCGACGCGCGGCCCTGCTCGTCGGTGGTGTCGACGACGGTGTGGTCGATCGGAGCGGTCGCCACCTGGACGCCGTCGATCAGCACCTGCACCTCGTCGTCGCGGACGGTCGAGTTGTTCACGTCGAGCGAGGACAGCTCGTAGGACAGCGTCTCCGCACCCTCGACGCTGGTGTCGACGATGCCGATCGAGCGCGAGGCGGGGTCCGGCGTCACCGGCGAGAACTCGGCCATGTACTCGGTGAAGGCGTTCAGATCGCTGCGACCGGAATCGGCCTTGTCCGCCCCGGTGCCCAGCGCGGTGAAGTTGTCGCCGCCGGCGCCGAGGAAGGAATTGGTCACGATCTTGAAGGTCTCGTCGTCGCCGACCGGCGCTCCCTGGTAGAAGACTCCGGTGATGTGCGAGCCCACGGCAGCCGTCGGGTCGTAGGTGTACGACAGGTCGGCGGAGATGCCGAGGTGCAGCTCCGGGCGCGACTTGCCCGGCTGCCACTGCTGCTCGAGCACCTGGCGGATCTGAGCGCCGGTCAGCGTCTCGGTGACCAGCGTGTTGGCGAACGGCTGGACGACGGCGGCCTCGCGGTACGTGACGTTGCCGTCCGCATCTCCCTCACCACTGGAGGCGTAGGTGATGTCCTGGCGGATCCCGCCAGGGTTCATGAAGGCGATCTGGGTTCCGAGGTCCTCCTGCGTCGCCCACAGCTGCGCGTCGGCGACGAGGTTGCCGATCGTCGACTCCGCTCCGCGGTTCTCGGTGCCGTCCGACTGCACTCCGCGGCGCACGTCTCCGGTGATCGAGCCGATGGAGACCGCGCCCTCGACATCCGCGACGGCGACGGCGTCAGCGACCAGCGCGGCGACCGTGGTGCCCTCGGGGGTGGACTCGGGGGTGTAGATCGGCTGGTAGACCGTCGAGACGACGCCCTTGGCGTCCGTGACCTCGACCGGCTGGAGGAGGTCGACGAGGTCGGACGTGATCGAGGTGAGAGTCTTCGTGTCAGCGTCGACGGTCATCTCGAGGTGACCGAGGTAGGTCCCGTAGCTGCCGGTCTGGAGGACGGGAAGCGTCTTGTCGCCGATCGTGACGTCCTGGTCGTAGACCTGGTGGGTGTGGCCCGAGACGATCGCGTCGACGTTCGGGCCGACGCCGTTCACGATCTTCCCGAACACCGACTCCTGGTCGGTGAAGCTCACGGTGGGCGATGCGGCCCCCTCGTGCATGACGACGACGACCACGTCGGCTTCGAGGTTCTTCTGCTTGACGGGCACGGAGGCGTCGTCGGTCTCGTCCACGCCGTCGTGCAGACGGGCGGTCTCCTCATTGACCGAGTCGACGATCGAGGCGACGTCGAGCGTCGAGATGCCGTCCGGGCTGACCAGGTAGGGCAGGTCCTCCGTGGTCGCGCCGACGAAGCCGACCTTCACTCCATCGAAGTCCTGGACGTAGGACGGCGAGTAGGCGTGCTCGTGGGTGTCCTTCTCGAGCAGGTTCGAGCTGATGTACTCGTAGTCCGAGCGCGGGATGATGCGCTCGTCGAGGTCCTCGCGGCCCTTGTCGAGCTCGTGGTTGCCGACCGCGGTGGCGCTCAGACCGATCTCGTTCAGCGCGTCGATCGTGGGGTTGTCGTCCTGAACCAGCGAGGTGAAGGTCGAGGCCCCGACGTTGTCGCCCGCCGACACGAGGATGGAGTTGGCGGGATTCTCGGCCTTCAGCGTCGAGAACGCCGAGGCGATGGAGGCGGCACCCGCGGTGCTCTGCGCGACCGAGGAGCCGGCAGTGGCCTCGAGACGGCCGTGGAAGTCGTTCATCGTGTAGACGTCGATGACGCGCTCGTCGGCCGCCATCGCCGGGGCCGCTCCGAGGAGGGCCGCTCCGGCCACCGCGCTGACGGCGGTGACGGAGAGGAGTCTGGTCAGGCCGCGACGGCCGGGGGTAGTGCTTCGCATCTGTGGGAGGTCTCCAAGCATCGAGCGGCGATTCGGAGAGAACTCCTGCCGCAGTGGGGGAACTTTCCCAGACAACCCGACGCGAGCCTGTCCGTCAAACGTCGATCGGGGCGGCGGCGGTGCGTTTACGAGATGTTAATTCGCCGACGGCCGGCGGACGTGGAGCAGCGGGAGGAATTGCGAGAGGTCGGCACGCACGCCCGAGGCGTGGATCCGGCCGCTCGCGAGGCCCTCGCTCCACGGGAGGGAGCCGGTGGCGAGGGGCAGCCAGGTGGCGGCGTCCATCTCGATCACGTTGGGCGGAGTGCCGCGGGTGTGGCCCGGGCCCTCGACGCACTGGGCGGCGCCGAACGGCGGCACGCGGACCTCGACGCTGCGGCCCGGGACGTTCGTCTCGATGATCTGCAGGAGGAAGCGCACGGCGGTCGCGGTCGTGTTCCGGTCCGCCCCGCCGGCGAGCGCCGCCCGCACGGCGTCCTGCCCGGTCGCCTCGTCGATCTTCCCCTTGGCCATGCGTCCAGTCTGCCGTGCCGCCCGGCGTCCCCCGTGTCTGCCTGCTTTCGCGAGATGCCACTTGTGCACGCGACACGCCGCAGAAGGCGTGCACAAGTGGCATCTCGCGGAGGAGCGGGCGGGCGCCGGCCGGGGCGTGCGGCGACGGGGCGCGCGGCGGGCGGGGGCGCTCCGGGGCGGGCCTATCCTGTCAGGGTGAAGATCCTCGTCCTCGGCTCGGGTGCCCGTGAGCACGCCATCATCACCGCTCTGCTCGCGGAGGAGGAGGCGCACGAGATCATCGCCGCCCCCGGCAACGCGGGGATCGCGCGCGACGTGGAGGTCATCCACTTCGACACCAACAGCCCGCGCCTGGTCAGCGACTTCGCGGTCGAGCAGGGCATCGAGCTCGTCGTCATCGGGCCGGAGGCGCCCCTCGTCGCGGGGGTCGCCGACGCCCTGCGCCGCCGCCGCATCCCCACCTTCGGCCCCGACCGCGCCGCCGCCGCCCTCGAGGGCTCGAAGACCTTCGCCAAGCGCGTGATGGACATGGCGCGCGTCCCCACCGGCCGGGCGACCCGCGTCTCGACCCTCGTCGACGCGACGCGCGTCATCGACGAGTTCGGCGCCCCCTACGTCGTGAAAGCCGACGGCCTCGCCGCCGGCAAGGGCGTGCTGGTGACCGAGTCGCGCACCGCCGCCGTCGCGCACGCCGAGTTCTGGCTGCAGTCGGGCGACGTGCTGATCGAGGAGTTCCTGGCCGGCCAGGAGGTCTCGCTCTTCCTCCTCTCCGACGGCCACGACGTCGTCCCGCTCTCGCCCGCCCAGGACTACAAGCGCCTCGCCGACGGCGACGAGGGCCCGAACACCGGCGGCATGGGCGCCTACTCCCCGCTCCCCTGGCTCGCGGACCGCTGGGAGAGCGAGCGCGCCTTCGTCGACGAGGTCATCGACACCGTCGCCATCCCGACCATCCGCCAGCTCGAGCGCGAGCGCACCCCGTTCGTCGGACTCCTCTACTGCGGCCTCATCGTCACGGACGCCGGCATCCGCGTGATCGAGTTCAACGCGCGCTTCGGCGACCCGGAGACCCAGGTCGTGCTGCCGCGCCTGGTCTCCCCGCTCTCGGCGCTGCTCTTCGCGGCGGCGACCGGCGCGCTCGCCTCCGTTCCGTGGCCGGCCTTCTCGGAGGACGTCGCCGTGACGGTCGTGCTCGCCAGCGAGGGCTACCCCGAGAACGCCGCCACCGGGCGCGTCCTCGGCGGCCTGGAGGCGGCGGCCGAGGTCCCCGGCGTCACCCTCGCGCACGCCGCGACCCAGCTGGTCGACGGCCGCTTCGTCGCCACCGGCGGCCGGGTGCTCAACGTGGTCGCCCGCGGCGCCGACTTCGCCGAGGCCCGTGAGCGGGCCTACCGCGCCCTCGACCTGATCACCCTCGACGGCGGCCAGTACCGCCGCGACATCGCGCTGCGCGTCGCCGGGCGCTGACGCCCCTCGCTCGCTCGGCCGGGCCTCAGCTCAGCCCGTGAAGCGGTGGCTGTAAAGGGCGCTCTCGTCCGCGAACGCACCGGTGTCCGCGTTCGGATGAAGGAACGGGTGAAGCTCGATCATGCCGCGGGAGAATCCGCGCAGCCATGTCGAGATCTCCGGAGTCACGGAACGCACCGCGGCTCGGATCACGGACAGCCCGTCCTCGTCGGTCCCGTCCAGGAGCGCCACGACCTGCCACTCGATCCTCCTCGCGCCCAGGTCCTCCCGCGCTCGATCGAGGTCGGCGCGACTCCACGGCGAAGCGATCAGCGTCAGCGCGGAGCCATGCACGCGCTCCAGTCGTGGTCGGACCGACTCGGGATCGGCGGCCGAGATGATCACCCGCCATCGGCCGTCCTCGGCCCGGAGATATCTGCGGCTGTCGATCTCTCCGCTCTCGAGCATCTCGGCTTCACGGGCAGCGGACCGCACGTCAGGATCCGGTCTCTGCACGGAGGACCTCTTCGAGGAGCGGAGGGACGGCGAACGGTCGAAGACGTCCTCCACGCGATGGTGCCGCAGGGCTGCGACCCGGAAGTCGGAGCCCGATAGCGAGCCGAGGGCCGCGATCACACCGCTTCCTGCGGGAAGGCGAGCACCGACGAGTCTCAGCCCGTGCCGACGGACCGTCGAGAGCCACTCAATCGTCCGTACCGGCGCCTCCCCGTGCGATGTCCTCTGGACGATCCAGTACTCGCCGTCCAGCTCGACGAGCACGCCGATCACGGAGAGCCGATGCTCCTTCGTCGTCATCGACGCACCTCTCTCAGCTCGTCCGACCGGAGGGACACGATCACCCATTCGACGATGCGCGCGGCGGCGTCCGCCCACGTCGCAGAGTCGAATGCACGGCCGCTCGCGGCGAAGAAATCTCCTTGCACTCCGTCGTAGACGACCATCTCATGGGGAAGGCCTGCAATCGAGAGTGCATCGTGGACGCGCTGATGCGCAGAGACGGTCACTGAATCCTGTCGGGAATGCAGATCGAGGATGGGCAATCCATGGAGAAGCTGGACCTCGACGTTCTGCCCGGACGGAACACTCACGAAGACCGCCGACCTGAGCCGATCGCTCACCTCCGGGAGTGAATCCCAGACGGGAGTCGAGCGATGACCGAACGCCACGAGAGCCATCTGCTCACCTGCCGGCGAGGAGTCGACCTCCAGAGAGAGGAGTGAAGCGTCATCGAGGAAGGCAGCACTCACTCCTGACCGCGCGAGGGAATCGGAGAGCGACGCGAACTCCTCCGCCGAGAAGCCCGGAGCTACGACGACCACTGTGCCCAGATGACCGTCCTCGCCAGCAGGCTCTCGTGAGCAGGACACCAGTGCGAGCGCCCAGAGGGCGATGACCACCCCCGCCAGGATGCTAGACGGTCTGCCGAACGACACGGTCGACGCACGAGTAGTCGTATCGGACCCAGAGCCAGTGCCGATCGTTCGACTCCCGCTCGGAGCAGTAGGACTCCCGGTGATAGGCGAAGCGGACGACGTACTGGGTCCGGTAGGACTCGCAGGTCTCTTTCGATCGGAAGTTGTCTCGGAGAAGGGTGTAGCCGGGCTTGCCAGCCGCAAGCGTGATCACTCCCTCGGAACGGGATTCGATGTTCGTGACGTCCGAGACGATGACAGCACCTCCGCTCGATGAGCCGGGTGCGGACAGGGTGCTGGGCGCGCTGATGGCCATGACCAGTGCCGCTGCCGAGGCCAGTGCGAGCAATGCCGTCTTACGATTCGATGTCTTCATCCAGTCCTCCGAGTTATGTGAACGACACAGCTTGGCCATACCCATGTGATGACGGAGATGCTCTCGCAGATGCGCGAAGAAGTCACGGGCCGACGCCCGACGAGGGTTTGGTGGCGTGAGAACAACGCCTCGCACGCCGATCTCGGCCATTCGTCCTCGTTTCGCAGAGGCGTGCGCGCGGGCCCACCGCGCGCTGCGCGTCGCCGGGCGCTAGCACGGAGGCTCCCGCCGGCGCCTCGACCCGGTCGCCGGAGTGGGACAACGTGTCTCGCTGCGCCGCGCGCGTCGGCGGTCGTCGCTAGCGTGTGGCGCACCCGGCAGCCCGTCGCCCCGACCGAGCCGCCTCCGTCGCTCCGGAAGGCCGCCGTTGTCCCCTGCACCCCGCTCCCGGTCCCGCGTCCGCCTCCTCGCCACCGCGGGGGCGGTCCTGTCGCTGCTCGCGGGAGCCGTCGCGGCGGGGTCACCGGCGCAGGCCTCGGCGGCCGGGACGATCGAGGTGTCGGGTCTCCTCCGCCCCGGCAGCGTCGACGCCGCCACCCCGGATCCGACCGGCGAGGCGTACCGGGTCCGGGCGGTGGACGAGGCCGGAGCCGTGGTCGAGGAGATCGTCACGGATGAGACCTACTCGCTGACCCTCCCCGCGGGTGGGAGCTACGCCGTGCGCGCCGAGGTGATCGACGACGACGCCTGGTACCCGACCTGGTACGCCTACAACCCCTTCGGCGGCGTCTACGGCAGTCCGTTCGAGCGGGAGGCCCAGCGGTTCACCGGATCGAACGACTCCGTCGACATCCAGCTGGCCGCCGCAGGAACCGTCACCGGAACGGTGACGCCCGCCGCCGCCCCCGGAGTCACGACGACGGACTTCATCGTCGAGGCCTGGTACTCCAGCAACGCGGGGGATCTCGTCAAGCTCGCCTCCCTGGCCACCAGCGGCACGCCGGGCGCGGAGGACCGCTACTCGTTCAGCGGCGCGGACCGCCTGCCCACCGGCGTCTACGTCTTCCGGCTCACCGAGGCGGACGTCCCCGACTACGACGACGAGTACTTCCAGGAGACGGCGCGCCTCGACAAGTACGTCTACCAATCCCTCGAACCAGAAGGCCTCACCGGCATCGACTTCACCCCGACCGCCTACGGCTCGGACGTCGAGCGCGTGGCGGGATCGGACCGCTACGAGACCGCGACACTGGTCTCACGCGCCGGATACGTGTCCCAGAACTCGCCGATGTACATCGCGAGCGGGGCGAACTGGCCCGACGCCCTGTCCGCCGGGCCCGCCGCGTCGCTCCAGCGTGGCAGCCTCCTCCTGACCGACCCGCTGGTGCTCCCCGAGACCGTCGCCCGCCAGGTCGAGGACCTGCGGCCGAGCCGGATCGTGGTGGTCGGCAGCGCCCTCTCGGTCAGCGACGCCGTCCTGCGGAGCCTGGACGACCTGACCGACGCTCCGGTCGTGCGGATCGCGGGCCGGGACCGCTACGAGACGTCGCGGCGGATCGTCGCCGACGCGTTCCGCGGCTCCGACTACTCGACGGTCTTCCTCGCCACCGGCACGGACTTCCCCGACGCCCTCTCGGCCGCGCCGATCGCCGGGCGTCGGCTCGAGCCCGTCCTCCTCGTCGACGGTGCCCGGAGCGATCTGGACAACGCGACGCGGAACGCGATCCGCCGGCTCTCGGCGGAGTCGGGCCAGCTGCTCGGCGGAACCCCGTCGATCAGCTCCGGCATCGAGTCGGCCCTGCGCGCGTCGACCCTCGTCGAGTCCGTCCACCGGGTGGCGGGGACGGACCGGCACGACACCAGTCGCCTCCTCAACGCCCTCTATCCGCCGTCGGAGCTGGTCGACGAGGCCTTCGTCGCCTCGGCGACGAGCTTCGCCGACGCTCTGGCCGCGGGGCCCGCGGCGGCGGAGCGGGGAGCGCCGCTGTACCTCAGCGAAACGGCCTGCCTCCCGGGCGCGACGAAGACGGCGATCGCGAGACAGGACCTCGACTACGTGACGATCCTCGGCGGCACTCCGACGCTCTCGGCCGCGGTCGGCCGGCTCCGGGCCTGCTGAGCGGGCGACTCCTCAAGAGTCGTCGTAGCGGGAGCTCGAGGACGACGATCTCTGGAGAGCGGATCCGGCGGACGGGGGGGGTCAGGCGGTGCGCAGGGGCGTGCGGCGGGTCGCGGACCACCAGAGCACCGCGCCGCCGAGGACGACGGCGCTGCACAGGGCCATGACGGTGCGCGGCTCGAGGAGCAGGATCCCGAGCGAGACCAGGGCCTGGCTGAGGGCGATCGCGAGCATGGCGATCATGGTGTCGACGGCGAAGACGCGGCCGCGCAGGTCGTTCGCGGTGATCGACTGCAGGCCGTAGCCGCTGAGACTCGCGTTCATGCTGCCGCCGATGTGGGCCAGCAGGACGAGGGCGATCGCGAGGACGACCGAGGTGCTGATCGACACCAGGGCGTAGCCGAGGCCGAAGAGGAGCACGGCGGCGACGATCCCGCCGCGCAGGTCGGGCGAGCGCTCCGCCGCGAACCGCGCGACGCGGGGCCCGATCACGGCGCCGACGCCGCGCGCGGCGAAGAGGAGACTCGCGGCGACGGCGGGGTCCGCCGCCATCGTCAGAGAGAGCGCCGGGAAGAGCGCGATGGCGCCGTTGCCGAGGTGGCTGCCGGGCTTCGCCAGCAGGAGGGCCGGGATCCGCCGGTCGGAGCGGCAGAAGGCGGCGACCTCGCGGACGTCGCGGGCGAACCGGGCGAGGCCTCCGCGGCGGCCGGCCTCGCGACCGGCCCCTCGCCCCGCCCCGCGCTCGGTGCCGCGCGCCGCGGGCAGGCCGAGCAGCAGCAGCGCGGAGAACCCGTAGGCGCCGGCGGTGATCGCGAAGCAGAAGTACGGCGAGACGAGGGCGGAGGCGATGCCGCCCAGGGAGGCGCCGAGCGCGAGCATCACTCCCCAGACCGAGTTCAGCCCGGTGCTCGCGACGAGCAGGCTCTCCCGCGGCACGATCTGCGGGACGATCGCGTTCACCGCCGGGGTGAAGAACGCCTTGCCCGCCGCGAGCAGCGCGAAGGTGAGCACCGCGAGCCACGCGGTCGCCGCCGACTGCAGCAGGAACAGCGGCAGCACGGCGAGCGCCGACCCCGCCTGCGCGGCGACCAGCACCGTGCGGCGCGACGTGCGGTCGACGAGCCCGCCGGCCCAGAGCGGGAGCACGGCGATGACCGCGGTCTCGGCCGCGAGCAGCAGCGCGCCGAGGGCGCCGTCGCCGGTGAGGCGCTGGAGCAGGACGATCAGCGGGATCATCGTGAACCAGTCGCCGCCCTGGCTGACGATCTGGGCGAGGAAGACGCGGCGGTAGTCCGGGTTCGCCCGCAGGATCCGCCGGACGCTCTCGCGCGCGGTCGTCATCGCGGCGGGGTCCGTCCGGTCGGTCGTCGGGCGTCTCCGTCGGTGTCGGTGGGGTGCGGCCGGAGCTCGACGGCGAGAGTGAGCACGCTCCCGGTGCCGAGCTCCAGGCGGTGGACGCCGCTCGGGAGGGAGCGCAGCCTGGGGACGCAGACCTCGGCGAGGATCGAGCGCGTGCCGAGGACGGTCCGCTTCTGCTCCGAGCGCAGGACCAGCTCGGTCGAGAGGGTCGCGTTCACGATCTGGCAGCAGTCGGCCGGCACGGTGACGACGCGGCCCGGCTCGGTGCAGATCAGGACGACGCCGACGTCCGTGCGGAGCAGGAGCACGCCGTCCCGGTCGCTCTCGCGGTGGGCGCCGGCGCCGTGGTGCAGGAGCGCGCGGTACCAGCGGTGCACGCGGAGGAGGCAGACGCGCTGGCCCGGATCGAGCGCGGTGAGGTCGCGTCCCCAGGCGGGGACTCCCCCGGCGACCATCCGCAGTGCGATGACGCACACCTCGGCGGGCGACGCCGAGCGGGGGAAGGTCTGGTAGTCGTTCAGCCCCGGCATCCCCCGGGCCTGGAGGTAGTCCATCCGCACCAGGTTGGTCCGCGACGCGTACGGGGAGTCGCCGCCGCGCACGACCGAGCCGAGCCCGGCGATGGCGGCGGTGGCGTGGTCCTGCTTCATCTCGACGACGACCGGCCGCGGCTGCGCCTCGGTGATCGCCGCGCACTCGGCGAGGACGCGGTGCAGTCCGACGATCGTCGAGCCGAGGTCGTGCGCGTGCACGGGGGACTCGCACTCCTCGGACGGCAGCCCGTCGAAGAGGTCGTACGTCACGCCGTCGAAGGGGTGGCGCCGGAAGAGGTCCCGCACGACGTCGACCATGACCCGCCGGGCGCGCTCGCTGCGGAAGCACAGCGAGGAGAACATCGCCGGGTTCAGGATCGGGGCGCCGTGCGCGTCCTGGACGAGGAGGTCGCCGACCCGCCCGAAGGCCGCGGAGGCGGGACCGACGGCGTGCGGGGCGCACCAGATGATCACCCGGCTGCCGAGCGCGTGGATCGACTCGATCAGCCACGGCAGGTCCGGGTACTTGACCGGATCGGGGGTCCAGTCGCCGATGTCCATCGGCACGTCGTCGCTCGAGTCCCGTCCGCGGCCGAACCAGCCGTCGTCGATGACGATGTTCGGGATCCCCAGCTCCGCGGCGAGGCGGGCGTTCCGCAGGACGAGCTCCTGCGTGACGTGCTCGGAGCTCCAGTCGACCCCGGTGCACCAGTGGGGCTCGAGCGCCTCGGGGCGGGTGGAGCAGCGCACGTCCAGGGCCAGCCGCTCGCAGGCGGAGAACCGCCGCAGCACCGAGCGCCAGTCGGCGTGCTGCGACGCGGGGAGGACGGCGATCCAGAACCGGTGCACGGCCTCGCCGTCGTCACCGGCCTCCGCGGTGTCGGCGAGGTGGAGCAGCGTGAACTCCACCCGGAGCCGGCGGAAGTGCACGTTCAGCGCCCGGTTCGAGGCGGGCTCGTGCAGGGTGATGTCCATCTCCGCGGGCGCGGCGATCACGCCCACGCCGCTGGCGCCGCCGCCGAGCCGCTCGAAGACGTAGACCGGCGTCTTCAGCGAGTTCGCGCGGACCTGCAGGTCGCCGCTGAAGCGCCACGCGGAGACGGGGTGGCTGCTGTTCATGTGCCAGCGGCCCGTGTCCGGGACGACGACGTGGTCGAGGGTGTCGAGGGTCGTCGTGTAGACGACGCTCACGTCGCGCAGCTCGGGGCGGGCGGGCAGGCGGACCTCGAGCAGCTCGTCCGCGGCGCCGGTGAACCGCCAGCCCGTCGGGACGGGAGTGCTGTCCGCGACGACGAGGCGGCCGTCGCCGGTCGCGACCAGCACGGCGCGGAATCCGACGGACGTCCCGTCGAGGCGCCGGGCACGGACCTCGACGCTGCCGGCCGCGGTATGCCGGGCCGTGCTGTCGCTGGATCCCACGGTGTGCTGCTTCCTTCGTCGGCGGTGCCCGGCGGAGTCGGCGGTGCCGCGGTGGTCCGTGACCGTTCACGGAGCGCAGGGCCGCCTCGTACCGCGACACGGTGATCCACGCCGTTGCAGGCATGGTGACGTTAGCATCCGAGCGCGCGCGATGAGTACCCGGGGGTTCGGGGAGGGGCGCCGCGGGGACGGGGCGCCGGCGTCGGTGTCGGGGCGCCGGTGTCGGGAGGGCGGTGTCGGGAGGGCGGGCGATCCCGGCCCGGGGTCAGCGCGCGGTCGCGACGATGTCGCGGAGGGCCTCGCCGAGGTCGGGGTGGGCGAAGGCGAAGCCGGCCTCCTCGAGGCGGCCGGGGACGACCCAGCGGCTCTTGTGCAGCAGCTCGGACTCGGTGCGCAGGGCGAAGGTCGCCGGCTCGAGGACGAAGCGCGGGGCGGGCAGGCCGATCCGCCGGCCGACCGCGGCGCGCAGCAGGCGGGAGAGCTCGGTGTTGTCGCTGGGGTTCGGCGCGGCGACGTTCACGGGGCCGTCGAGGGGCTGCTCCTCCAAGAAAAGGACCGAGCGGTACACGTCCTCGACGTGGATCCAGCTGAAGTGCTGGCGTCCGTGGGTGGGGCGGTACTCGTGGTGCACGCCGGCCGCGCGCCGGGCGCGGGTGGCGGGCCAGCGGCCGTCGAACTGCGGGCCGCCGAGGCCGAGGCGGGCGTGCTTCAGCAGGATGCCGGTGGCCGGGCCGTCGCCGAGCACGATCGTCATCCGCAGGGCGAGGCGGCGGACGCCGGGGGTCTCGCCGGCGAAGAACGCCTTCTCCCAGGCGCGTGCGACGTCGACGGAGAAGCCCTCGCCGAGCACGCCGTCCTGCTCGGTGTTGGCGCGCTCCTCCTCGTGGCGGTAGATGGTGGCCGTGCTCGCGTTCATCCAGACGGGAGGCGGGGTCGCGGCGGCCGCGACGGCGCGGTGCAGCTCCTGCGTGGTGTCGATCCGGGAGCGCAGGATCTCGGCGCGGTTGGCCGGGGTGTAGCGGCAGTCGACGCTCTTGCCGGCCAGGTTGACGAGGAGGCGGGCGCCGTCGAGGGCCCGCGTGATCGCGGTGGTGTCGCCCCAGCGGGCGTCGGGGCCGGAGCGGCCGATCCGGCGGACGGTCCAGCCGTCGGCCTCGAAGCGGCGGGCGAGGTCGGTGCCGAGGAAGCCGCTCGCTCCGGCGAGGACGACGACGGGGCGCGCGGGGTCGGGCATGCGTTCATCGTGCCGCATGGCGGGGGTTCGTCGCGGCTCCGGATCCTCAGTGCTTGCGGGCCGCCGCCAGCGCGCCGGCGAGGCGCTCCGGGAAGCCGGGCGGGACGTCCTCGGGCAGGGCGTCGACCGGCCACCAGGCCAGGGCGTCGCTCTCGTCGCTGACGGCGAAGGGCTCCTCGGGGTCGGCGATCGCGCCGTAGCCGATGTCCCAGTGGGTGCTGCAGCGGCCGAAGCCGCCGCCGAGGCCGTGCCGGTCGAGGTCGAGCGGGACGTCGCCGAGCAGGGTGAGGGCTGCCAGGCCGCTCTCCTCGCGGGCCTCGCGCTCCGCGGCGACGGGGACGGAGGCGTCGGCCGCCTCGACGTGCCCGCCGAGCTGCACCCAGAACCGGCCCTTGCGGTGGTAGCAGAGCAGGACCCGGTCGAGGCCGGGCGAGAGCACGAAGCAGCTCGCGGTGACGTGCTCGGGGCCGCCGCCGCGCTCGAGTGCCGCGTCGCCGTGCTCCGCGAGGAAGGCGAGGTACTCGTCCCGGAGCCCGGCGAGCGCCGCGGGCGCCGCCCACTCCGCCAGCTCACTGCTCAGCCTGCCGGCACGCGCGTTCTCCACCCGCACGAGCGTAGGCGAGGGCCTCCTCCCGCGGTGCGCGTGCGGCCGCAGTCCGCGAGATGCCACTTATGAGGGCGACACGCCGAGGCAGGGGCTCATAAGTGGCATCTCGCGGGGAGGGCCGGGGTGAGAGTGCGGCCACAGTCCGCGAGATGCCGGTTCGGTACGCGACACGCCGAGTGAGGCGTACCCAAGCGGCATCTCGCGGGGAGGGTGCCCGTGCGGCCGCAGTCCGCGAGATGCCACTTACGAGGGCGACACGCCGAGGCGGGGGCTCATAAGTGGCATCTCGCGGGAGGGGGGTCAGACGGCCAGGCCCGAGAGGCCCTCGCGGTCGACGCGGCGGTGGAAGCGCATGCCGGCGAGGCCGCCGAGGACGGCGCCGACCAGGGAGACGACCAGGGCGGCGAGGACGGTCACGATCGCGGTGACGGTGGCGTCGCCCGCGTCGAGCGGGATCTGCGGGAAGCCGCTGACGGCGGAGAGGATCTGGCTGCCTCCGGTGAGCGCGGAGACGATGCCGACGACGATCGCCACGACGACGGCCCAGGCCCAGACCGCGACGCCCTGCTTGGCGCCGCTGAAGCGGGCCATCCGGCCGGCGACGTAGCCGCCGGAGTAGTAGGCGACGAGGAGGATCACGAGCAGCGCGATCGCGCCGACCCAGCCGAAGGCGGCGGGGTCCGCGGCCAGGTCCGCCGTGACGTCCTGCGTGCCGACGACGGCCGCGCCGATCGCGGTGACCAGGGCGGTGAGGATGACCGCGAGGCCGGTCGCGGCGAGCCAGCCGAAGAAGGCGCAGCCGACCTTGAGGCCGCCGAAGCGATCCTTCTCGCGCTGGTGGATGTCCTTGCGGGCGGCGGTGCGGGCCTTCGCGGCCTCGGCGGAGTCGGGATCGACGGGGGCGCGGTGCGCGGCGGGCTGGTCGTCGGGGGCGGTGGTCGCGGTGGCGCCCGTGCTGCTCGAGGCGGTGCTCGTCGTGTCGAAGCGGGCGGTCGCGTCGTGGTCGGCGCCGCTCGGCTCGCTGCGGAAGCGGTCGCTGCGGTCGGGACCGGTGCTGTCGGAGCCGGGGCCCCGATCGGTGGGCGTGCTCATGTCGGCCTCCTCGTGCGCCCCGGTGCGGAGCGTCGGCTCAGTCAACTCCCCGGCGGCTCCCGGTGTCTCGGGCTTGACGGCGCGGATCGACGGGCGGCTCGGGTGCCGGTGGGGTCGTCGCCTCCTGCTGATCGAGTAGCCCGCGGAGCGGGCGTATCGAGATCCACCGTGGTCAGCATGCGGGGTCTGCAGAGTCCGACTTCTGATCACGGTCGGTCTCGATACGCCCCTTCGGGCTACTCGACCAGCATGGGTGCGCTTCGGGGCTACTCGACCAGCATGGGGGCGCTTCGGGGCTACTCGACCAGCATGTTCGCGCACGACCACGCTCGGCGCGGCCGAACGGGCGTCAACCCCGTTCCGCCGCGCGGCGGGAGCGGCTTGCATGGGGAGACCGACCCACGACGAGAGGGAGCATCATGACTCCGGAATCCCCTGAGCAGACCCCGCCCGGTACCGAGGCCGAGCTGACGCCGAAGGCCGACCACGGCGAGACCAGCTACCGCGGCTCCGACCGCCTGCGCGGCAAGGTCGCCCTGGTCACCGGCGCCGACAGCGGCATCGGCAAGGCCGTCGCGATCGCGTTCGCCCGCGAGGGCGCCGACGTCGCGATCTCGTACCTGAACGAGCACGAGGACGCCGAGGACACCGCGAAGTGGGTGCGCGAGGCCGGCCGCGAGGCGCTGCTCCTCCCCGGCGACCTGCAGGACCCGGCGCACTGCCGCTCCGTCGTCGCCGAGACCGTCGAGAAGCTCGGCCACCTCGAGGTGCTCGTCAGCAACGCGGCGTTCCAGATGAGCCGCGAGGAGGTCACCGACATCCCCGACGAGGAGTGGGACCGCACCATCGCGACCAACATCAGCGCCTACTTCCACCTGGTCAAGTCCGCGCTGCCGCACCTGAAGAGCGGCGCCTCGATCATCGCGACGAGCTCGGTGCAGTCCGACCAGCCGTCGTACCAGCTGCTGCCCTACGCGGCGACGAAGGCCGCGATGCTCAGCATGACCGCCTCGCTCGCGCAGGCCCTCGGCGAGAAGGGGATCCGCGCGAACGCGGTCGCCCCCGGCCCGATCTGGACCCCGCTGATCCCGGCGACCATGCCGCCGGAGGCCGTCGCCTCGTTCGGCGAGCAGGTCCCGCTCGGCCGCCCCGGCCAGCCCGCCGAGGTCGCGCACGCCTACGTGCTGCTCGCCTCGGACGACGCCAGCTACATGAGCGGCTCGACGATCGCCGTCACCGGCGGGAAGCCGATCCTCTGAGCACCGCCACGCGGAGCCTCCGGAGCGCCGCTCACCCGCAGGAACGTGCGGTAGGTTCCCGCGGGTGAGCGTCCACATCCGCAGCATCGAGACGGCCGTCCCGCCCACGGTCCTGCACCAGCCGGAGCTCCGCGACCTCTTCGCCGCGCAGCCCGCCGTCACCCGCCTCGGCTCGCGGCTGATCGGCGCGGCCTTCAACGCCTCGGGGATCGACACCCGGCACACGGTCGTCGACGAGCTGGACGGCGAGGAGCGCCACGGCGAGAGCACCTTCTACGACGCCCGCTCCGGCCTCCTGCTCGATCCGGGCACGGCCGCGCGCAACGCCGTCTACACGGCCCGCGCTCCGGAGCTGTTCGCGCAGGCGGCCCGGCGCGCGCTCGAGGCGGCCGGCTTCGCGCCGGACGAGGTCACGCACGTGGTCACCGTCTCCTGCACCGGCTTCTACGCGCCCGGTCCCGACTACCAGCTGGTCCGCGCGCTCGGGCTGCGGGTCTCGACGCAGCGCTTCCACCTCGGCTTCATGGGCTGCTACGGCGCCTTCCCCGGGCTCCGCGCCGCGCGCGCGTTCTGCGAGGCCCACCCGTCGGCCGTCGTGCTGGTCGTCGCGGCGGAGCTCTGCAGCATCCACCTGACCAGCTCGAGCGACGCGGAGCAGATCGTCGCCACCTCCGTCTTCGCCGACGGGGCCGCCGCCGCCGTCGTCACGGCCCGCGCACCCGAGCCGGGTACCGCGGTGCTCGACATCGACGAGCTCGACACGACCCTCACCCCCGAGGGCGAGGACGAGATGGCCTGGACGATCGGCGACCACGGCTTCACCATGCGGCTGAGCACCTACGTGCCGTCCATCATCGGCACGAACATCACCGCCGCGCTCGAGCCGATGCTCGGCCTCGGCGGGGTCGGCGCCGCGGACGTGCAGCGCTGGGCCGTGCACCCGGGCGGCCGGAGCATCCTCGACCGCGTGCAGTCGGCGATCGGCCTCTCGGACGAGCAGATGCGGCCCTCGCGCGAGGTGCTGCGGACGGTCGGGAACATGTCGAGCGCGACCGTGCTGTTCATCCTCCGCCGGCTGCTGCACGGCGAGGCGGCCGACGGCGAGCGGATCGGCGCGATGGCGTTCGGACCCGGGCTGACCGTCGAGATGGCGCTGCTGACCAAGCGCGGCGGGGCGTGAGCGCCCACGCGCCGCTCGTCCCCGACCTCCGGCACCGGGAGACGGACGCGCAGGAGCTGATGGACGACCCGTCCTGCGACCGCGCGCTGCTCGACGCGACCTACGCGCGGTTCGGCACGGTGAACCGTCTCGTCTCCGGCTGGCGGCGGCTCTACCGGACCCGGCTGCGCCCGCTGTTCCGGAGCGAGGAGCCCCTGCGGCTGCTCGACATCGGCTCGGGCGGCGGCGACATCGCGCGCTCGCTCGCCGACTGGGCACACGCGGACGGGCTGCGGCTCGCGATCACCGCGATCGATCCGGACGAGCGGGCGTTCGCCTTCGCGACATCGACGCCGGCGCCGGCCGGGCTCGAGTTCCGGCGGGCGAGCAGCGCCGAGCTGGTGGCCGAGGGTGCGCAGTACGACATCGTGACGTCGAACCACCTGCTGCACCACCTGCCGCCGGAGTCTCTCCGCGCGCTGCTCGAGGACAGCGAGCGGCTCGCTCCGCGCGCGCTGCACAACGACATCGAGCGCTCGCGGCTGGCGTACACCGCGTACGCGGCGGCGACCCGGCCGATCGCGGCGGGGTCGTTCCTGCACTACGACGGGTCGCTGTCGGTGCGGCGGAGCTACACGGCGCCGGAGCTGCGCGTGCTGGCGCCCGAGGGCTGGCGCGTGGAGCGGGCGGCGCCGTACCGGCTGCTGCTGGCGCGCGGGTAGTGCGCGCTCGGGGCCGCGCGGCCGGGGTCACGCGTGGTCGGATTGCTGCCCCGGAGCCGGCGGCGGAGCGGGAGCGGGTCGTGCCCGCCGGCCGGCGGAGCGCGGGCTAGCGGTGGGGGCGCTCGACGTCGTCGCCGGGCGTGCGCTCGTCGGGGCCGTGCGAGCGGCGGTACTGCCAGCCGGCGAGGGCGAGGATCAGCACGCCGCAGAGGACGGTGATGATGTCCGGCACGGAGACCCCGTCGCCGAGCGAGCTGATGCCGGCGCCGAGGAGCAGGACGCCGCCGATGAGGTAGAAGATGACTCGCGTTTTCATGGCCTCGTCGCTTTCGTCCGCCGGAACAGGCCCTGCGATGCTACCCGGTCGCGCCGGACGGAGGCCGGGCGCGGTCCTCGCTGCGGGGGACGTCCTCCGGCACGCGGGGTCGCCTCCGGCACGTCGGAATGCGCCGAGATCGCGAGCCCGGGGTGGAATCGCGAGCCGAACGTCCCCGTGCGCGCGAGCTCCGGCACGCGGAAACACCTCCGGCACGCTGGAATGCGCCGAGATCGCGAGCCCAGGGCGGAAGCGCGAGCCGAACGTCCGAGCAGAGGGCGTCCGGGACGCGAGAGGGTCACCTCGTCAGGGTGGACGCTCCATGCTGATCGAGCAGCCCACGCAGAGGACGTATCGAGCGGAGGGGGCGCCTCCGGCGCCATCGCAGGGCGGGGAAGAGGCCGACGTCCTTGGGGTGCGCGGGTCTCGATACGCCCCTGCGGGGCTACTCGACCAGCATGTCTGCGGGCGTCTCTTCCAAGTAGATCCACCCGCGTCGAGAGGACGAGTCTGCAGACCCACCCTGCTGGGGACGGTGGGTCTCGATACGCCCCTGCGGGGCTACTCGACCAGCATGAGGTTCGCAGAGGCCCTCGGCGAGAGGTCGGCACCCCCTGCGGGGCTACTCGACCAGCATGCGGGCGAAGCGGCCCCCGGCTAGGGGGCGCGGCCCGGGCTGTCAATGGGGCATCGGCGTGTCTCCCCGCCGATTCCGCGTGGAGGGGCTCCACCGGTTACCGTCCCCGAGGAGCTGTCCGCCGTGGGCGGCTCGCACTGACGAAGGGCGCCCGTGGCCACGCTGACCTATGGACCGCAGAATCTCGAGATCGAGTTCGAGGAGCGGGTGCTCGCCCACCTCAAGGTCGCCGTGCTGTCGAAGCTGCGGCGCAACGAGGCCTTCTCGCTCTCCTGGACCGAGGACGCCTCCACCGGCCACGGCCGCAGCTCGGTCTGGCTGCACCCGTCGGTGCCGCTGCACTTCCGCTTCGCCGAGACGCACCAGCCCAAGCTCAACCGCGCGTGGATCGAGCAGATGCTGAGCGTCGCGAGCATGCACGGCGAGCTGTCCGTCCTCCCGGAGCCCGAGGAGACGCGTCAGGGCTCCTGACCCCGCCGCCTTCTCCCCCGAGACCGGATCCGTCAACCCCACCCCCCGTCCCAGGGTCGCGTCGTAGCGTCTGAGGACAGTGACCGGGCGGTTCTCCGTCGGTCGCGACCACGGACGGAGACGACGATGACCGATACCGCGCGAGCAGTCGCAGCACCCACCCTGACCGGGACGGGAGGCTCCCTCCGCAAGGACGAGCCGATCGCCGTCCGCCACGCGCCCGATTCCGCCTCCACCGCCTCCCAGCCCGTGCTCGGCTGCCGGATCGACGTGAGCGGCCGGATCTTTACGGTCGAGCTCGAGATGGCCGGTGTCTTCCTGCGGCAGGTGCGCCGTACGCTCCGCGACGGGGACAGTGCGCTCGTCCTTCTGCGTCACGTCGACGGGATCGAGATGATCCCCTTCACCCGTGCGACGCCGTTCGAGGTCTCGGACATCGTCTGCCCCGAGGGCGTCGAGCCCGCGCAGGCACGGATCGCCGAGGGGCTGCGCGCCCGCTAGAACCGCCGCGGCGCGGGGTCGATCCCGCGCCGCCGTTCGATCGGATCCGCGCAGCCGCCGCGATCAGGCGGGGAGCGACGCCTCGATCAGCTGGACGATCCGCGGGTCGTCGGGCTCGACCGTCGGGCGGAAGCGATGCACGGTGCCGTCGGCGGTGATCAGGAACTTCTCGAAGTTCCACTTCACCTTGCCGGCCTTGCCCGCCTCGTCCTCGGTCTTGGTCAACTCCGCGTAGAGCGGGTGCGCCGAGCGGCCGTTGACCTTGACCTTCTCGAACATCGGGAACGTGACGCCCCAAGTGGTCGAGCAGTACTCCTTGATCTTGTCGGAGTCGCTGAGCTCCTGCAGGAACTGGTTGCTCGGGAAGCCGAGCACCGTGAAGCCGCGGTCGCCGTACTGCTTCTGCAGCGCCTCGAGCTTCTCGTACTGCGGGGCGAGGCCGCAGCGGGAGGCGACGTTGACGATGAGCTTCACCGGCGCGTAGTCGGCGAGCGTCGACGTGGATCCGTCGATCGTGGTGAGCGGGATGTCGGTGATCGTCTCGGGCACGGGGCTCCTTGTCGAGGAAGTGGGGGTGATCGTCAGGCTATCCAGTGCAGCCGTGCGCGGGCCGCGAGACACTCCTCCACACCGTCGCCCTCGCCGTGATCCTCCCCCGTCGGCGCAACTTCCGCCCCGGCGGCGGACGAGCGACGCCACCATGGAGTCATGACCCCCTCCTCGCAGCAGCTCGTGTCGGTGGGTGGGCGGCGCCTGCGGCTGACCAACCTCGACAAGGTGGTCTATCCGGAGGCGGGGTTCACCAAGGCCGACGTCCTCTCCTACTACGCGTCCGTCGCCTCCGCGATGCTGCCGCACCTCGCCCGGCGGCCGGTCACCCGCAAGCGCTGGGTCGACGGGGTCGGCACCGCGGAGGAGCCGGGCGAGGTCTTCTTCGAGAAGAACCTGCCCTCCTCCGCGCCCTACTGGCTGAGCCGGACGAAGCTGGCGCACTCCTCGCGCGATGTCGAGTACCCGCTCGTCGACGACGTCGCCGGGCTGACCTGGCTGGCCCAGCAGGCGGCGCTCGAGCTGCACGTGCCGCAGTGGCGGGTCGGCTCGGACGGCGAGCGGCGGCCGCCGGACCGGCTCGTGCTCGACCTCGACCCCGGCGAGGGGGCGGGGCTGGCGGAGTGCGCCGAGGTGGCGTTCCTCGCGCGCGACCTGCTGGAGGGGATGGGGCTCGAGCCGTTCCCGGTGACCAGCGGGAGCAAGGGCATCCATCTCTACTGCCCGCTGGACGCCTCCGCCTCGAGCGATCAGATCTCCTCGGTCGCGCACGAGCTGGCGAAGGTGCTCGAGGCCGACCACCGCGATCTGGTCGTGTCCGACATGAAGAAGACCCTGCGCGAGGGCAAGGTGCTCGTCGACTGGAGTCAGAACAGCGCCGCGAAGACGACCATCGCGCCGTACTCGCTGCGGGGACGACTGCTGCCGCGGGTCGCCGCGCCGCGCTCGTGGGAGGAGATCGGGGCGGCGGATCTGCGGCACCTCGCTCCGGACGAGGTGGTCGAGCGGCTGCGGAGCGACGGCGACCTGCTGCGCCCGGTGCTCGCGTCACGCGGTGCGGGGCTCGAGCCGTCGCCGGAGCGGATGGCGGGCTTCGCGGCGACCGACGCCTCCGCCGACCGGCTGGCCGCCTACCGCAGCATGCGCGACGCCTCGAAGACGCCGGAGCCGGTGCCGTCGCCGGGGGCGGGGATCGCGACGTCGGGCGACACCTTCGTCGTGCAGGAGCACCACGCGCGACGGCTGCACTACGACTTCCGGCTCGAGCACGACGGCGTCCTGGTCAGCTGGGCCGTGCCGAAGGGGCCGCCGCTGGACGGCGATCCGAACCGGCTGGCGGTGCAGACGGAGGACCACCCGCTCGAGTACGCGACCTTCGAGGGCACGATCCCCGCGGGCGAGTACGGCGGCGGCGAGGTGCGGATCTGGGACGAGGGCACCTACGCGCTGGAGAAATGGCGCGAGGGCGAGGAGGTGATCGCGGTGCTGACCGGCCGGCCGGACGGCGGGCTCGGCGGCGAGCCGCGGCGGTACGCGCTGCTGCACACGGGGGCGAAGGGCGGGAAGGGGGACGAGAAGCACTGGCTGCTGCACCTGATGGCGCCGGGGGCCGCGGCGCACGGGGGGAAGGCGCACGGGGGGAAGGCGCACGGGCGCGGGGTCGGGGTGCGGAAGGGCGGGGGGTCCGGCGGGGCGTCGGAGGCCGGAGCGCCGGCACCGTCCGCTGCCGCACCGACCGATCCCGGAGCGCCGCGGTCCTCCGCTGCCGCGCCGACCGCGGAGGCCGCCGCCTTCCGGCCGATGCTCGCGACCGCCGGCCGCGCGGCGGACATCCCCGCGGACTCCGCGATCGAGATGAAGTGGGACGGCTACCGCGCCCTGGTACGGGTGGCGGGCGGAGCCGTGACCCTGACCAGCCGGAACGGCAACGACCTGACGGCCGCGTTCCCCGACCTCCTCGCCCCGATCGCCGAGGCGGCGGCGGTCGACTGCGTGCTCGACGGCGAGATCGTCGCGCTCGACGAGCGCGGCCGGCCCGACTTCGGCCGGCTGCAGACCCGCGGCGGCCTGACCAAGCCGCGCGAGATCGAGGCGGCGGCCCGCGCGACTCCGGTGCACCTGATGCTCTTCGACCTGCTGGCGATCGACGGCACAGAGGCGATCGGCCGCCCCTACGACGAGCGGCGCGCCGCCCTGGAGCAGCTGGCGACCGAGAACGAGCGGGTGCACGTCCCTTCGGTCTTCGACGGCGACCTGGAGGAGGCGATGTCGACGAGCCTCGCCCTCGGCCTGGAGGGTGTCGTCGCCAAGCGCCGGGACGCCGCGTACCGGCCGGGCGTCCGCTCCGGCGACTGGGTGAAGCTCACCCACCACCGCGTGCAGGAGGTGGTGATCGTCGGCTGGCGCGAGGGCGAGGGCGGGCTGGTGGGCTCGGTCGGCTCGTTGCTGACCGCGCTGCCCGGCGACGACGGACTGGTCTACTCCGGCCGGGTGGGCAGCGGCTTCAGCGACCGCGAGCGCCGCGGCCTCGTCGACCGCCTCGCCGAGCACGCCACCGACGAGCCCGCGGTGGCCGTCCCGCCCGCCGAGTCCCGCGGCGTGCACTGGGTCGAGCCCGTCCTCGTCGGCGAGGTCCGCTACCGCGAGCGCACCTCCGGCGGCACCCTCCGCCAGCCCGTCTGGCGCGGCTGGCGCGCCGACAAGTCCGCCGCGGAGGTGCGCCTGGAGTGAGCGGGTGAGTCGCCCGAGATGGCGCGGATCGCGGGCGGATTCGAGCCTTCTCGGGCGACTCGGCGCCCGAGCGGGCGGCGCGGGTCAGTCGAGGCGGACGCCTCGGAGGAGGACGAGGGTGGAGCCGACGGCGACGCCGGTGCCGATGAGGACGCCGCCGGCGCCGGCCGCGGCGGCGATGGTGCCGAGGAGGGTGGGCAGGGCGATCAGGCCCATGCGGTTGCCGGCGAGGCGGAGGGAGAGGGCGCGGCCGTGGCGGTCGGCGGGGGTGCGCTCGATCAGCCAGGACATGGTGATCGGCTGGCCGATGCCGAGCCCGAGACCCAGCAGGGCGACGGCGACGAAGAGCAGCGCGGTCGGAGCGGGCAGGGCGGTGAGGATCAGGCAGACGGCGGAGACGACGATGCCGGCGACCATCACGCGGGTGCGGCCGAAGCGGGAGGTGGTCGCGCCGAGCAGGAGCCGGGAGGCCATCGAGGCGAGGGCGCGGACGGTCAGCAGGGCACCGACCACGCCCGCGGGCAGGCCGCGCTCGGCGCCGAGGGCGGGCAGGTAGACGACGGTCAGGTCGACGGCGGCGACGACGGTCGCGCTGGTGAGCAGGGCGCGGGCGAGGCCGGGGATCCGCAGCAGGCCGAGCGTCGAGCCCTCGGACGGGGCCTCGGCGGCGGCTCGGGGCGCGGGGCGAGCGATCGCGGTGGTGACGGCGAGGAGGAGGACGGCGAGCGCGCCTCCGACGAGGAACAGCGGGGCCGGGTCGGGGCGCACGGCGCTGCCGGCGAAGACGGGGATGAAGGCGGGGCCGATCGCCTGGCCGAGCGAGGCGGCGAAGGTGTAGTAGCCGAAGCGGCTGTCGAGGCGGGTGCCGGCCGCTCCCCCGGCGACCACCGCCTGCTGGCCGACGACGCAGCCGAGGTGGCCGGCGCCGAGCAGCGCGGTCCCGCAGAGCAGGCCGACGAGGCCGCCGCCCGCGAGGAGCAGCAGGCCGGCGGCGGCGATCGTCAGCAGCGAGCCGCAGGCCATCACGAAGCGGGCGCCGACCCGGTCGACGAGGCCGCCGACGGGCAGCGCGATCAGCAGCGGCACCACCGCGAAGGAGGCACCGAGTGCTCCGAGCGCCCAGGCCGGCACGTCGAGCTGGATCGCCTGGTAGACCGCGGCCGGCCGCAGCAGGAAGGCGACGGCCTGGATGAGCACCGCGTGCGTCAGCAGCGCGCCGGTCGAGAGAGCCTGGCGGTCCGGCACGGCGCTCCCTCCCCTCGACGGGCGGTCGCCCGCCGTCCATCCTGGCGCACCGTCGGGCCGGACCCCGCGCGCACGATCGCCGGCCCCGATGCGGTGAGCGAGGAGCCCGTTGGACTGAGTCGCCCGAGAAGGCTCGTTCTTGGGCGAGAGAACGGACCTTCTCGGGCGACTCAGCGCGTGCGGGCTCCCGCGGGCAGAGGGGGGCGGCGATCCGGCACGAACGGCTCCTTCGGCGGCGAGGCAGCAGCCGGTGGTGACGGATGGGGCGACACGGAGGGACGGGCAGGAGCGCGGACGTCGAGAGGTCAGCGGTCGAGCGGCTCCGGGAGCGGCTGGGCGTGCTCCGGCAGGACGCCGAGGTGGTGGCGGCCGCGGAGACGGAACCAGGCGAGGCCGACGGTGACGACCGCGCCGACGACGATGAGGGCGATCCAGCGGAGGGGGCCGTCGCCGTAGACCTCGGTGCGGGGCCAGGCGAGGTTCACGGCCATCGCGGCGCCCCAGAGCACGGCGACGATGTTCACCGGCAGGCCGAGGCGGCCGAGCGAGAAGTAGCCGGTGGGCGCGTCGGCGGTGGGCCAGCGGCCGCGCAGGCGGCGCAGCAGCAGGGGCACGGTGACCAGCAGGTAGGCGAGGTAGATCAGGATGACGGCGACGCTCGTCACGGCGGTGAAGATCTCGGGGGTGCCGATGTTGACGACGAGGATCAGGACGGCCAGCACGCCGATCAGGACGGCCGGGGCGACCGGGGTGCGGCGGCGCGGGTCGACGCGGGCGAGCAGGGCGCTGCCGGGCAGGGCGTTGTCACGGGCCATCGCGAAGACCAGGCGGATGCCGGCGGTGTGCACGGCGAGCGCGCAGACGGTGATCGCGACCACGATGCAGCCGAGGAACACCGAGCCGAGCGGGCCGCCGAGCACCTGCAGGACCACGAGCTGCAGGCCGCCGGACGGGGAGCCGAGTGCGGGGTCGGCGAGGTCGGGGGCGGCGAGGAGGCCGAAGAGGATGATCAGGCCGCCGAGCACGAACGAGGCGGTGATCGCGCGGAGGATCGCGGCGGGGGCGGTGCGCCGCGGATCGACGGTCTCCTCGCCGAGCGAGCCGGCGGTGTCGAAGCCGTACATCACGTAGGCGGAGGCGATCGCGGCGATGAGGAACGCGCCGAGGTAGCCGCCGGGGACGCCCTCGCCGCGGCCGGCCGTCTCGAGGACGACGCTCGGCGGGTTGACCGCATTGGCGGCGAGGACGACGACGAGCAGCACCGCGGCGACCAGCTCGATCAGCACGCCGACGCTGTTGATGCGGGCCATCAGCCGCACACCGATCGCGTTCACGCCGGTCGTGAACGCCACCAGGATCGCGCCCCAGAGCACCGCGCTGACGCCGGCGCTCGTGCCGGTGCCGTCGCCGACGAGCTGGAAGCCCCGCCAGATCTGCGGGAGCGTGCTCTGGTAGGCGAGCACGACGGCGGCGAGCGAGACGACGGAGGCGAGCGCCATGATCCAGCCGGCGAGCCAGCTCACCGTCGGGCCGGCCAGGCGCTTGCTCCAGTTGTAGACGGAGCCGGCGACGGGGTAGCGCGCGGCGAGTTCGGCGAAGCAGAGCGCTACGGCCAGCTGCCCGGCGAACACCATCGGCCAGGACCACCAGTAGGCGGGGCCGCCGTTCGCGTAGCCGAAGGAGAAGAGCTGGAAGGTGCCGGTCAGGATCGAGATGTAGCTGACTCCCGCGGCGAAGCTGCCGAAGCGGCCGATGCCGCGGGTGAGGGTCTGCCGGTAGCCGGACTCGGCCATGCCGTCGTCGGACATCCGCGCCTCCATGCACGGGATCGGGGCGTGCGAGGTCAGGATGGCAGGCCGCGGCGGGACGTGGGGGGCGGGAACACGGATGGGGGTGATCGACGGAGCAGGCAGGGGAGGGTCTCGATACGCCGCTGCGCGGCTACTCGACCAGCGTGAGACGAAGACGCCTCGGCCGCAGGGTCTCGATACGCCGCTGCGCGGCTGCTCGACCAGCATGATCTGACGGCGGGCGGTTCATGCTGATCGAGTAGCCCGCGGAGCGGGCGTATCGAGATCCACCGTGGTCACAAGGCGGGTCTGCAGGCCCGACGGCTGGCGACGGCGGTCTCGATACGCCGCTGCGCGGCTGCTCGACCGGCATGGGACGTGAGCGCGTCAGCTCGTCGAGGGGGTCGGCGGGCCGAAGACGAGGAGGAGCTCGGCGGGGGCGGCGGACTCGTTGGCGACTCCGTGGTGGCTGCCGGCCGGGGCGTAGAGGGCGTCGCCCGCGCGGAGGACGGCGCTCTCGCCGTCGACGGTCATCACGACCTCGCCGAGGACGACCACGTAGAGCTCGTCGGAGCTGTCCGGCGAGCAGCTGCCGGGATCGCCGGAGAGGTGCACGTGCTCGCCCTCGGAGGTGCCCGGCTCGAGGTGGAAGCGCATCACCGAGCTGGGCAGCGCGGTGGTCGCCCGGAAGTAGTACTCCAGGTCGAGCACGCCCGAGCCGCCGTAGAGCGGGCGGCGGCGCGCATCCTCACCGAGTCTCTGGATCTGCACGGGGTCCTCCTCCGAAGTCGGTCCTCACCAGCCTGCCGGACGCGCGGCGCTCAGCCCAGGAGCGGCGCCGCGACCGGCGGTGTCACTCCGAAGGCCGACACGTCCTCGCTGGTCGCACCGTCGAGGGCGAGCTCGGCGAGCACGCGGCCGATGGTCGGCGTGAACTTGAAGGCGTGCCCGGCGCCGAGCCCGACCAGGATGTCGGGGTGCTCGTCGAGCGGGCCGAGGACGAAGCGGCGGTCCGGCGTCAGCGCGTACTGGCAGGTGACGGTGCGCAGCACCTCGCCGGCGGTGGGCACCACGGCGCCGACGAAGCCGGTCAGCTCCTCCAGCAGCTCGGCCGACGGGACGAAGGTGCGCTCGCGCGGCGCCATCAGGTTGTCGGAGACGTCGCGCGCGGCCTTGATCGTCGGCTCGCCGTAGGTCGGGAAGCCGTAGAAGCAGTGCTCGTCCTCCCAGATCCAGACCGGGAAGCGCTCGCGGTCGAAGGCGCTCGGCTCGGCGGGCGCGAAGTAGCTGACCTGCTCCTGCATCGTGACGAGCGGGATCTCGGCGCCCAGCGGCGCGAGCAGCTCGTTCGTCCAGGCGTCCGCGGCGAGGATCACCTTGCCCGCGAGCACGTCGCCGCCCGCGGTGCGCAGGACGACCCCGTCCTCGCCGGGGAGCAGCGCCTCGACCGGCGTGCGGTCGCGGATCACGGCGCCGTGCTGCCGGGCCCGCAGCTGCAGCACGGCGACCGTGCGGGCGGCGTGCACGATGCCGGAGTCGGCGGTGTACACCGTCTGCGTGCCCTCGGGCAGCGAGAACTGCGGCCAGCGCGCAGTGACCTCGGCCGGCGTGAGCAGCTCGAACGGCACTCCGCTCTCGGTGAGGCTCGACCGGAACGCCTCGGCGGAGTAGGGGCTGCCGGCCGGGAAGAAGACCAGCCCGCCGGTGATCGTGACGAGCGACTCGCCCGACTCCGCCTCGAGGTCGGCCCAGTCGAGGTACGCCGACTGCGCGAGCCGGACGTACTCGGGGGCGCCGTAGGAGGTGCGCAGGATGCGCGAGGTGTCGTGCGAGGCGCCGCGCACGTGGCCGAGCTCGAACTGCTCGAACGCGACGACCCGGGCGCCGCGGCGGGCCAGGTGGTAGGCGGCGGCGCTGCCGAGAGCGCCCATTCCGACGACGGCGACGTCGAACTTCTCCATGCTGATGCTTCGCTTCCGTGGATCGGTGAGGGCCGCCGGGATCGACGGCTCGGGTGACAGGGTCAGAGGACCTTGGACAGGAACGCGCGGGTGCGCTCGTGCTGCGGGTCGGCGAGGATCCGCTCGGGCGGCCCCGACTCGACGACGACGCCGCCGTCCATGAAGGTCACCGTGTCGGCGACCTCGCGGGCGAAGCCGATCTCGTGGGTGACGACGATCATCGTCATGCCCTCGGCGGCGAGGTCGCGCATCACGTCGAGCACCTCGCCGACCAGCTCGGGGTCGAGCGCGGAGGTCGGCTCGTCGAAGAGCATCAGGCGGGGTCGCATCGCCAGGGCCCGGGCGATGGCGACCCGCTGCTGCTGACCGCCGGAGAGCGAGCGCGGGTAGGCGTCCGCCTTGGCGCCGAGGCCGACCCGGTCGAGCAGCACGCGGGCGCGGGCCGTGGCGTCCGGCACCTTCTCGCGGCGGACCAGGACGGGCGCCTCGATCAGGTTCTCCAGCACGGTGAGGTGCGGGAAGAGGTTGAACTGCTGGAAGACCATGCCGATCTCGCTGCGCCGCGTCGCGATCTCGGCGTCGCGCAGCTCGTGCAGACGGCCGTTGTGGCGGCGGTAGCCGACCAGCTCGCCGGCGACGCTGATCGTGCCCGCGTCGATCTTCTCGAGGTGGTTGATGCAGCGGAGGAAGGTGCTCTTGCCCGAGCCGGACGGGCCGAGCAGGCAGGTCACCTCGCCCGGCGCGACGGTCAGGTCGATGCCGCGGATGACGAGGTTGCCGCCGTACTGCTTGTGCACGCCGGTCGCCTGGACCATGGGCGCGGTCACAGCGCTCCCTCCCCTCGGGCGGCGGGCCGCGGCCTCGCGCTCGCGAGCAGCGCCCCGAGCGGGGTCGGGCCCTGGACGATCCGGTCGCCGCGGGAGAAGCGCCGCTCGATCATCCGCTGGCCCGCGCTGAGGACCGTGGTGACGAGCAGGTACCAGAGGCTGACGGTGATGAGCAGCGGGATCACCTCGAAGTTGCGGGAGTAGATGGTCTGGGCGGCGAAGAGGATGTCGGGGATCGCGATCACGCTCACCAGCGACGTCGTCTTCAGCATCGAGATCGTCTGGTTGCCGGTCGGCGGGATGATCACCCGCATCGCCTGCGGCAGGACGATCCGGCGGAAGACCTGGGCCCTCCGCAGCCCGAGCGCCTCGGCGGCGTCCACCTGGCCGGGGTCGACCGAGAGCAGGCCCGCGCGGACGATCTCGGACATGTAGGCGCCCTCGTTGAGCCCGAGGCCGAGGATCGCGGCGAGGAACGGGCTGATCAGCACGTTGGTGTCGGCGCTGGCGAAGGTGGGGCCGAACGGGATGCCCAGGCTGAGCTCGGGGTAGAGCGCGGCGAGGTTGAACCAGAAGATCAGCTGCACCAGGAGCGGCGTGCCGCGGAAAAAGGCGACGAACGCGCCCGCCGCCGTGGCGACCACGAGCGTCTGCGACTGCCGGCCGACGGCCATCAGGACGCCGACGACGATGCCGACGACCATCGCGATCACGGTGAGCAGGAGCGTGGTGCCGAGTCCGCGGAGGATCCGCCCGTCGAGGAAGTAGCCGAAGACGCTGCCCCACTCGAAGTTCGGGTTGGTCGCGACCGAGTGGGCGAGCAGCGCCGCCAGCACGAGGATCACGACGGTCGCCGCCCGCCGGCCCCAGTGCCGGACGGGGACCACGGTCTCGGGCGGCGCGGTGGTCGTCGCGCGCTGCTCCACGGCGGTCATCCGCTGATCTGGGCCGGGTCGGTGTAGAGCTCGGCCTGCTCGACCGCGCCGACCTCGACGCCGAAGCGCTCGAGGTTCTCCTGGTAGTCGCCCGTCGTCATCAGGTGCTCGAGGGCGGCCTGGAAGGCGGGGGCCAGCTCGGAGCCGTCCGGGAAGGCGATGCCCCAGGGGCTCGGCTCGAAGTTGACGTCGAGCGCCTCGAGCGCGCCGTCGGACTGCTCGGCCTGGAAGACGGCCGGGGGGACGGCGCTGACCGTCGCGTCGACGCGGCCGGAGCTCAGGGCGAGCACGGCGTCGGCCGCGGTCGGGAAGGTCGAGATCTCGATCGCCGGCTCGCCCGCCTCGGTGCAGACGGCGTCCCACTTCGGCAGCGTGATGTCGTTCTCGGTCGAGCCCTTGAGCACGCCGACGGACTGGCCGCAGAGCGTGTCGATGGTCAGATCGAGCGGATTGCCACCCTCGACCAGCAGCGTGGTGCCGCCGAGGAAGTCGCTGACGAAGTCGACGGTCTCGAGCCGCTCGGCGGTGACGCCCAAGGCGGCCGCTGCGGCGTCGATCTTGTCCGAGGCCAGCGAGGGGAAGAGCGCGTCGAACTTGATGTCCTCGAAGACGACGTCGAGGCCGAGCACCTCGCCGATCAGGCGCATCTCCTCGGGCTGCGAGCCCGAGAGCGTCGTGCCGTCGTCCGCGAGGTCGAGCAGGGGCGGATAGCCGGGGCCGCTCGCGATGCGGATCTCGCCGGCCGCGGCGATGTCCTCGGGCACCAGGTCGGCGATGCTCTGCTCGAACAGGGCGCTCGGCTCCGCGTCGGTCGTGGCGGCGGCGTCGGCCGAGCAGCCGGCGAGGAGGGCCGCGGAGGCGAGCACCGCGGTGACGGCGGCGGCCCGGCGGGCGGGGTGCGGCGTGGCGCGGGGCGCCGTGCGGGTCGCGGGGCGGGGGACGGTCGGGTTCATGGGACTCCTAGGGCTGTGGGAAGCGTTCGTGGAGCGGGTGACGGCGCGCCGCCGTCGCGCTCGGCGGGCCGTCGTGACCGCCGCCGGGCGAGTGCGATCACTGTAGGAACGGCGGGTTCCGGCGCTGTTACAGTGCGTGCTGGCGGCGATTCGGGCGCCTCGGGATTGACGGTTCTGCAGAGGGGCGGCTCGTGAGCGGACGCGTGACGACGGGCCTGCGGGTGCTGAGGCTGCTCGGCGAGCGGCCGGATCCGACGGCGCCGTTCGGGGTCGGCGCTCTCGCCGCCGAGCTCGGCGCGCCGCTCAGCTCGGTCTCGCGGCTGTGCGCGGAGCTGGAGCGGACGGGGCTGATCGAGCGCGGCGCGGACTACGGCAGCTACCGCCTGGGCGCGGTCGCCGTGCGGCTCTCGGGGCGGGCCGCGGCGCCGGTCGCTCGGTCGCTCCGCTTCGCTCTCACGCTCGCCGCGCAGCAGACCGGCGAGACCGTCGTGCTGGCGGCCGGGGCACCCGGGTCGATGCGGGTGATCGGCAGCGTGCTCTCGTCGTGGACCCTGCACTCCCCCGCCGCGGTCGGCGAGCGGATCGACGATGCGGGCACCGCGATCGCCCGCGCCGCGGATCCGCTGGGCCCGGGCGACGACGCGGTCGCGGAGACGACCGAGGGGCTGCGGGTCGAGATCGCGACGCCGCTGCTGACGCCCGCGGGCGAGTGCGCGGCAGTGCTGGCGGTGCGACTGCCGGCGGTGCGGCTGCGCGAGAACGGGCCGCGGATCCGGCGGGCCCTGGCGGTCGCGCGGCGGAGCATCGAGGCGGGGCTGAGCGGCTCGCGGGAGGCGGGCGCGGGGCACGACACGGCGGACAGCGACGAACCGACGATCTCAGCCGCCCCCCTCGCCGGGGGTTCCGCCCTCCACGCCGTGCTGCCGCTCCTGCAGCACCTGGCCGACGGGCCGGACACCGCCGCCGGCGCCGCGCGGGCGGCGGGCCTCCGCCGCGACCGCACCGGCCGGCTGCTCGAGGCCTGCGTCGCGGCGGGCGTGGTCGAGCGCGGCGGCGACGGGGAGTTCCGCGTCGCCTGGGTCGTGCACGGCTGGTTCCGGGCGGCGGCCGCTCCGCTGATCGTGTCGCGCGGCGGGCCGCTGGTCGCGGAGGCGGCGCGGAGTCTTCGCGCCTGCGCGTTCGTCACCGTGCTCGCGGGGATGCGCAGCCTCACGCTCGTGGAAGAACTCGAGCTGGCCGGCGACGGCCTCGCGATGATCCCCTGGCTCGGCCGCGCCCACCCGATCGTCGGCTCGGACGGCGGCCCCACCATGCTGATGGACCTCGAGCCCGACGAGCTGACGCAGCTGTTCCCGGCCCGGCACACCCCGCGGGACCTGGCCCGGTTCCTCCGCCGGATGCAGACCGTCCGCCGCGACGGCGTCCTCTCGATGCAGGCCTACGACGACGCCGGCATGGTCTCGATCTCGGCGCCGATCCGCGACGCGAGCGGCGCCGTCGTCGCGGCGGCGTGCCTGGTCGGCATGGCCGACGACGTCACCGCGCGCTCCCGCGAGCTCGAGCGCGCGGCGATCCGGCTGGCGGAGGCGGTCTCGGGCGTCCTGCGCTGAGGGTGGCCGCGTGCGGGCGTGCACAACCAAGGCCGGAAGCCCCGAGAACCGCGAATTCTCGACCGATCGCGCCTTCCAGCCTTGGTTGTGCACGCACCGGTCCTCTGAGGGAGCACGGACCATCGTGTTCTCAGGGCGATGTCCATGCTGATCGAGTGGCCCGCGCAGCGGGCGTCTCGAGCGGAGGGAGCGCCTCGGGCGCCGGCGGGGGGCTGGGAGGAGCACGAGGGGAGGCCGACTCGGCGTGGGCTCGCACGCAGGAGCGCGTCGTCGCCGGGCGAGTGGGAGCGGCTCCCGACGCGAGGGAGCGCACATCGCTCCGCCGGTCAGCGGCTCCGCTCCTGGCGCGGGATCTGCGTCAGGTCGATGCCGAGGACGCTCCGGAGCTGCGCGGCGAACGCCCGCTCGAGGTCGGCGCAGACCGGGTCGCCCTCGGCCCAGATCCTCGCGGCCCGGCAGCTCTCCTCGATCCGCTCGGCGGTCGCGGACCGCCACCACTGCGGGTCGGCGGCTGCGGCGAGGAGGGTGCGGGCGTCCTCGACCTCGCGCCGGTAGCGGGTGAGCAGTCCGCGCGTCCTCTCGGGGTCCGCCTTGGCCGCCCAGAGGTCGTCGATGTGGGACTGCAGTTCGGCGTCCCCGACGCGGCAGGCGTGGAGGACCAGCTCGCGCGCGTTCTCGAGCGGCGGGGTGCGGGTGTCGTCGAGGCCGGTCACGGTCACGGCCGTTCGCCGGTGATGCGTCGGCCTTCGGGGGGTCGGGGGTCGAGCAGAGTCGTCATCGAGATCCTTCGGCGCGCAGTCGGGGGCGGGGAGCGGCGGGGCCCGACGACGTGCGTCCGACCGGTCGCGAGGGAGTGGGGGCTCTCCTGCGGCGGGCGAACGGTGCCCTCGTCGCCACGGCCCTGGGGTCGGCGTCCGCGGGCGGGCGCCCTCTCGTGGGGCCGCGGGGGGATGCGACGACGGCCGACTCCGGATCCGCTCGCCGATGACGCTATCTGAACATCCCTTCAGACATCGAGGTGTTGACAGGGCCCCCGGATCTGCATGGGTGGACGCGGGTGGGGCTCCGACGCCCGGCCGCACCCCGTTCCGCGTCCAGTCGCGGTGCGTCTCCCGCGCGAATGGACCCGTACCGGGCTCCGGCACCCTCGCAGCCCCCGCTCCGCGTCCAGTCGACGCGGCGCAGCACGCAGCAGCGCTCACCGAGATGATCCTGCGAGAAGAGAAGGACCCCCGGCGCGTCACGGTTCGCGCCCGGAGAGGCGCACTGGGGGAATTCGCTGAAGCCATGACGGGGCGCCGCCGCTGCCCGAAAGATCACCTCATCAGTATGGCGAAGCCCATCCTGATCGAGTAGCCCGCGGAGCGGGCGTATCGAGATCCACCAGCGTCGGAAGTCGAGTCCGCAGACTGCCCTGCCGGCGGCGGCGGGTCTCGATACGCCCCTGCGGGGCTACTCGACCCGCATGAAGTGCCGCCGCGTCCGGTCGCCGGCCGGCGCGTCAGCGCGTCGTCGCCATCACGCGCAGGCGGCAGGCCAGCTCCAGGGCGAAGCGGGTGTCCGGGTCGTCGAGGTCCAGGGCCAGCGCCTGCTCGATGCGGCGCACGCGGTAGTTCACGGCGTTCGGGTGCAGCAGCAGCGCCTCGCCGGCCCGGGCGAGGGAGTTGCGGTTGCTGAGGTACGCCAGCAGGGTGCGGACCGAGATGGCGGAGCGCTCGGCGCCGAGGGCGTCCAGCGGCGCGAGCACGTCGTCGAGCAGCGCGCGGCTGAGCGGCGACGCGTAGAAGTCGAGCAGCACCCTCCGCAGCCCCGTCACGTCGGTGACCTCCACCGCGCCGAGGCGGCCCGCGGCGACGGCCGAGCCGGCGGTGATCCGCGCCTCCGTCGCCGACTGCCGGAGCCCCGAGGCGCCCGACTGCGGTGTGCCGAGCCCGACCGTGAACGTCCAGCCCTCCCCCGCGACCGCCACGCCGTACGCGATCAGCCGCTCGGCCACGTCCCGCACGCGCCGCTGGTGGTCCGGGGCGCCCGACTCCTCCGAGGCCACCACCACCAGGTCGTCGTGGAAGACCGCGAGGTGCCAGACCTCGTCGCGGCCGTCGGTCAGCTGGAAGGCGTTCAGCTCGATCGCCGCGACCAGCGCGGCGGGGAGCCGGCGCTCGGCGTCGTCGCGGTGGCGCGGGGTGATCCAGGCGGCGGCGTGCGCGGAGGCGACCGGCAGCCCGGCCCGCGCGGCGTCCACCGCGAGCGCGTCGATGCGCGAGGACTCCGCCAGCAGCAGCTCGACCACGAGGTCGGCCCGCGAGCGCGCCGGGCCGAAGCGCACCTGCGACTCGCGCTGCAGCGCCCGCGAGAGCAGCGCGGCGATCACCGGCAGCGCGATCACCGCCGCGGTCTCCGGCTGCTCGGCGACCAGCCGCCCGACCGCGACCTCGCCGATGCAGACCGCGTCGGGGTCGCTCCAGGTGACGGCCGGGTCCTCGATCATCCGCAGCTCGATCCCGAGCGCCGCCGTCGCCGCGTCGAGCACCGCCGAGCGCGCATCGAGAGGGTCGTCGTCGCAGGCGGCCCGGGCGGCGGCGATCGCCAGCTCCGCCCGGCCGAGCGCCTCGGCCGCCCCGCCGCGCAGCAGCCGGTCGATCGAGACGGCCAGCTCGGAGGGCGGCGCGCTCGCGGTCAGCACCGGCAGCGCCCCGCGGTCGGCCAGCGAGCGCGAGGTCTCGGCCAGCGCCAGCTCGCCGACGAAGAGCAGCGCGGCGACCTCGGCCGCGATCGCCCGCCGGATGACGATGTCGATCTGGTACGCCCGCGGCTGCTCCGCGCCGTGCAGCACGATCACCAGGTGCCCGGGCAGCGCCTGCCCCACGTCCTCGAGCGCCAGCATCTCCACTCCGCTGAGCGACACGCCCGCCGGGTCGCCCGCGCGGCAGACCATGCCGAACTGCTCGCCGTGCTCGAGGACGTGGAGGAGGGACGTCTGTGCCATGAGCACAATCATGGCCGTTTCCTCATGGTGACGGCACATTCCGCCCACTTGCGCCCCTGGCTAGCCTCGGAGCATGAGCTTCACGCCTCCGGCCGGACCGAGCCCCGTCCGCCTGATCACCCGCGACGACGTCGCTCCCCTGGCCGCCGGCTGCGCGGTCTTCGGCACCGGCGGAGGCGGCTCGGTGCACGGCGCCCAGCTCTCGGTCGAGAACGCGATCGAGGCGAACGGCCCGGTGCGTGTGGTCGGCGTCGCGGACCTCGGCCCGGACGACGCGGTCATCATCATGTCCGGGATGGGCGCCCCCTCGGTCGGCATCGAGATGCTCGGCTCGAGCAGCCAGGCGCACACGCTGCTGCGCGAGGTCGAGCGCCTGATCGGCCGCCCGGTCACCACCGTGATGGCGGCCGAGATCGGCGGCAGCAACGGCGTCGCGCCGGTCGGCTGGGCCGCGGAGCTCGGCCTCGCGGTGCTCGACGCGGACGGCATGGGCCGCGCGTTCCCCAAGGCGACGATGATCTCGATGAACGTCGCCGGTCTGCCGAGCGAGTTCGCGGTGATGAGCGACGTGGTCGGCAACGTCACCGTCCTCCGCACCGTCGACATCGCCTGGCTGGAGCGCCACGCCCGCGCCTTCACGGTCGCGGCCGGCGGCATCGCCCTCGGCGCGCACTACCTGCTCACCCACGAGACCGCCCCGGGCGCCGTGATCGAGGGCACCGTCAGCCGCGCGATCCAGGTCGGCCGCCGCCTGCTCGCCTCCGCCGACCCGGTGACCGACATCGCCGAGGAGCTCGGCGCGGCCGTGCTGATCGGCGGCAAGGTGATCGACATCGACCGCAGCACCGAGGGCGGCTTCACCCGCGGCTCCGTCACGATCGACGGCGTCGGCGCCGACCGCAGCCGGATGGTGCGGGTCGAGATCCAGAACGAGAACCTCGTGGTGATCGAGGACGGCGGCGTGGTCGTCAGCGTCCCCGACCTCGTCTCGATCCTCGACTCCGAGACCGGCGAGGCGATCTCGACCGAGATGCTCCGCTTCGGCCAGCGGGTCAGCGTGCTCGCCTGGGCCTGCGATCCGCTCTGGCGGACCCCGCGCGGGATCGAGCTGGCGGGCCCCGCCGCCTTCGACTTCGACTTCGACTACGTGCCGTTCGACGGCGTCGTGGCGGAGGTGGCCCGATGAGCGCCGCACTCCGCGACCTCTCCGTCGGCATCGACGTCGGCGGCACCAACACCGACGCCGTCGTGCTCGACGCAGACGGCGCCGTCACCGGCTGGACCAAGCAGGCCACCACCGAGGACGTCACCGGCGGCATCCGCGCCGCGCTCTCCGCCGTGCTCGGCGAGCTGGGCGCCGACCGCGACCGCGTCTCCCGCGTCATGCTCGGCACCACCCACGCCACCAACGCGATCGTCCGCCGCCGCGACCTCGGCCGCGTCGCCGTGATCCGCCTCGGCGCCCCCGCCTCGACCGAGTTCCCCTCGCTCTCCGGCTGGCCCGCCGACCTCCGCGACACCGTGCTCGCCGGCAGCCTGCTCGCCGGCGGCGGCCACCTGATCGACGGCTACCCCATCTCGCCGCTCGACGTCGACGGCATCCGCCGCTTCCTCGACTCGCTCGAGGGCCGCTTCGACGCGGTCGCCGTCTGCGGGATCTTCAGCCCCTCCTTCCCGGAGCAGGAGCTCGAGGTCGCCGCGCTCGTCGCCGACCACGTCGGCGTGGACCTCCCCGTCTCGCTCAGCCACGAGATCGGCGCGCTCGGCCTGCTCGAGCGCGAGAACGCGACCGTGCTCAACGCCGCGCTGCACGGCATCGCCCGCGACGTGACGCAGGGACTGCTCACCGTCGTCGACGAGGAGCGCCTCGACGCCGCCACCTTCTTCGCCCAGAACGACGGCACGCTGATGGCCGTCGAGTACGCGGCCCGCTACCCGGTGCTCACCATCGGCTCGGGCCCCGCCAACTCGATCCGCGGCGCCGCGTTCCTCTCCGGCGCCGACGACGCGATCATCATCGACATCGGCGGCACCACCAGCGACCTCGGCGTGCTGGTCGACCGCTTCCCCCGCGAGTCGACCCTGCCGCGCGAGATCGGCGGCGTCCGCACCAACTTCCGGATGCCCGACATCCTCAGCGTCGGGATCGGCGGCGGCACGATCGTCGACACGGCCACCGGCGTGCCGACCACCGACTCGGTCGGCTACCGGATCGCCCGCGAGGGCCTGCTCTTCGGCGGCGCGACCGCGACCCTCACCGACGCCGCCGCGATGCAGCTGCCCGGGATGATCCCCGGCAGGGCCCTCCCCGCGCTGGATCGCGCCACCCGCTCCGCCCTCGGCAACGCCCTCGCCGTGGCGCAGGACCGGATCGAGTCGGCCGTCGAGCGGATGTCGCTCGGCCGCGTCGGCCTGCCGCTCGTGGTCGTCGGCGGCGGCGGCTTCCTGGTCCCGGACCACGTGCACGGCGCGAGCGAGGTGCTCCGCCCCGACCGCGGCAACGTGGCCAACGCCGTCGGCGCCGCGATCGCCCTGGCCGGCGGCCGCGCCGACCAGCTGTGCGACCACGTCGACCGCGCCGCCGCGATCGAGGCGGCCGGCCGGATCGCGATCGAGCGCGCGATCCAGGCCGGCGCCGATCCGCGGCTCGTCGAGATCGTCGACGTGCTCGAGACGCCGCTGTCCTACTCGGCCAGCGCGTCGCTCAAAGTCTCCGTGAAGGCCGCGGGCCCGCTGGCCCTGATCGGGAGTCCTGCACCACTCGCCCTGCATTCCCCGAAGGACGCATCATGACCCGTTCTCCCCGCACCACAGCGCTCCGAGTCCCGGCCGTCGCCGCGGGCTCGCTGGTGGCGATGCTCGCCCTGAGCGCCTGCTCGGCCCCCGCCGGCGGCTCCGCGGCCGGCGCCGATCCCGTCTCGGGCGGCACCTTCTCCCTCGCGATCAACGACGACCCGGGCAGCCTCAACCCGTTCACCGGCGTCTCGCTCGTGCAGCGCGCGATGGTTACCTTCGGCTACGACTCGCTGGCCTACACGACCCCCGAGGGCGAGGTCGTGCCCTTCCTCGCCGAGAGCTGGGAGAGCACGCCCACCTCGATCTCGTACACGCTGAAGGACGGCATCACCTGCGCCGACGGCACCCCCTTCACCGCCGAGACGGCCGCGGCGAACTTCGCCTACCAGGCGAACGCCGACAACGGCACGTTCTGGTTCGGCTCGAGCGTCACCGCCGACATGACGGCGACCGCGGAGGGGAACGTCGTCACCGTCACCTCGACGGCGAACAACCCGTTCCTGCTCCAGGGCACCGGCAGCATCGAGATGGTCTGCCAGGCCGGCCTCGACGACCCGTCGACCCTGACCGACACCACCAACGGCACCGCGCTCTACGCGCTGACCGCGTCGAGCCCCGGCTCCGACTACACCTACACCAAGCGCGACGACTACACCTGGGGCCCGGACGACGTCACCAGCGACACCGAGGGCCTGCCCGACGAGATCGAGGCGCGGGTGATCACCGACGAGGCGACCGCCGCGAACCTGCTGATCTCGGGCGAGCTCAACGCCGCCTCCGTCATCGGCGCCGACCGCCAGCGCCTCGACGCGGCGGGCCTGGACACCGAGGGCGTGCTCAACCCGATCGGCGAGATGCTCTTCAACGAGCGCGCCGACCGCCCCACCGCCGACGTCCGCGTCCGCCAGGCGCTGACCCTCTCGCTCGACCGCGACGCCGTGGGCGAGCTGGTCACCGACGGCAACGCCGTCGACTCGGTCTCGCTGGTCAACCAGATCCCGCTCACCTGCGTCGCCGGCGGCCCGGAGTGGACGCTGCCCGACACCGACGTGGACGCCGCCGGCGAGCTGCTCGACGAGGCCGGCTACCCGCTCGGCTCCGACGGACTGCGCGCGAAGGACGGCGAGCCGCTGACCATCCGCTTCCTCTACGACGCCGGAACGCCCTCGCACGGCGCCGCCGCCGAGGAGGTCCAGCAGGAGTGGAACGAGCTCGGCATCACGACCGACCTGGTCGCCGAGGACTCGGCCGGCTGGTCGACCGACCTCTACCAGAGCTACGACTGGGACACCGGCTTCATCCAGCTCGCCCCCTCGAGCCCCGTGGTGCTGAGCCTGTTCTTCCTCGGCGAGACGAGCGAGAACGGCGGCTACAACTTCATGGGAGTCTCGAACCCCGAGTACAACGCCCTCGCGACGCAGGCGCTCAGCGCCGGCACCGCCGACGAGGCCTGCGGTGTCTGGAAGCAGGCCGAGGCCGAGCTGATCGAGCGGGTCGACGTCTTCCCGCTCGCCGAGACGGAGTCGCCGATGTACGTCAAGGGTGCGACCCTCGAGCGTCCCGGCACCGTCGCTCCCACCACGATCCGGATGCAGGGCTGACCATGACGATCCCCTCGGTGCGACCCACGGCCCCGCTGTCACCGGCCTCCCCGCCGAGCGCGCCCGCGGCCGGTCCGCGCCGGGGGGATCGTCTGCTCGGCGTGGTCGGCTCCCCGCGCCTCGCCTTCCTGCTCAAGCGGTTCGCCCGCGCGGCGGTCTCGCTGGTGATCGTGCTGATCGCCTCCTTCTTCATGGTCCACTTCGTGCCCGGCGACCCGGTGCGCGCGGCCCTCGGCCCGACGGCGCCGGCCGAGACCGTGGCGGTGCTGCGGAGCACCCTCGGCCTCGACCTGCCGATCGGCCAGCAGTTCGCGAACTACCTCGGCGGGCTGCTCCGGGGCGACCTCGGCACCTCGATCAGCACGCAGCGCCCGGTCGGCAGCACGCTGGCCGAGCGGCTGCCCGCCACGCTGATGCTCTCGGTCGTCGCCTTCGCGGTCGCCGCGCTCGGCGCGTTCCCGATCGGCGTCGCCACGGCGGTCTCGGCCCGCGCCGGCAAGCACCGCACGCTCGACCTCGGCGTCTCGGGACTGCTCGGCGTCGTGATCGCGATCCCCAACTTCCTGCTCGCGGTCGTGCTGATCTGGCTGTTCAGCATCGTCGTGCCGCTCGCGCCGTCCGCGGGCTGGGGCGGCCCGGAGTACGCGGTGCTGCCGGTGCTCGCCCTCGCCATCGGCCCGCTCGCCTACCTCGCGCGCATCGTGCACGTCGAGATGGTGCGGGTGCTGGAGGCGCCGTACCTCACCACCGCGCGCAGCAAGCGGCTGCCGGGGCACCTGCTCTACCTCCGGCACGCGCTGCCCAACATCGTCACGGCGACGCTGACCGCGGGCGGAGTGGTGCTCACCGGCCTCGTCGCCGGCACGGTGCTGATCGAGACGGTCTTCGTCATCCCGGGCATCGGATCGACGATCGTCTCGTCGATCACCACCAAGGACTACCCGCTGATCCAGGGCATCGTGCTGATGTACGCCGTCCTGGTCCTCGCCGCCAACCTCGTCATCGACCTGCTGCTCGCCGCGCTCGACCCGCGGTCGGCCATCGCGGAGGCCTGAGCCATGAGCACTGCATCCCGTTCCGCCCGCCCGTCCCTCGCCCACCGGCTGCCGGAGTCGCTGCGCACCCCGCAGGGTGTCGCGGCCGCCGTCGGCCTCGTCCTGGTGATCCTCGCGACGGTCCTCGGCCCGATCCTCTTCGGCGATCTCGCCACCGAGCGCTCGATCGCCGACCGCCAGCAGGGCGCGAGCCTCGCGCACCCCTTCGGCACCGACGACCTCGGCCGCGACCTCCTCGCCCGCGTCGTCGTCGCCACCCGGGTCTCGGTGCTGCTCACCCTCGGCGCGACCGGCATCTCGGTCGTCGGCGGCGTGCTGCTCGGCGTCGTCGCGGTGCTGCTGCCCCGCCTGCTGCAGCGGCTGATCGCCGGCCTCATCGACATCCTGCTGTCCTTCCCCTGGCTGCTGCTCGCGCTGTTCTTCTCGGTGATCTGGGGCACGACCGCGGTCGGCGCGATGCTCGCCGTCGGCTTCGCCGGCATCCCGGTCTTCGCGCGGCTCACCAGCACGCTCGCGGCCTCGGTGTCGTCGAGCGACTACGTGCGCGCCGCCGGGATGCTCGGCAGCCGGCCGCTGCGCACGACCGCCCGGCACGTGGTGCCGAACATCCTGCCGCCGCTGCTGGTCAACTCCGCCGCGCACGCCTCCGTCACGCTGCTCTCCTTCGCCGCGCTGTCCTTCCTCGGCCTCGGCGTCCAGGCGCCCGAGTACGACTGGGGCCGGCTGCTCAACGAGGGCGCGAAGCGGATCTACGTCGATCCGATGGCCGCGATCGGCCCCGGCATCGCCGTGGTGCTGGTCGGCGTCGTCTTCGCCCTGCTCGGCGAGGTGTTCAGCGAGTCGTCCTCGCGCCGCCGCCCGGTCAAGGCCGTGAAGCGCCGGCGCTCGGACGAGGTCGTCGCCGCGGTCACGGACGACATGCCCGTCGTCGAGATGTCGGGGCTGCGCGTGGCGTTCCCCGGCCGCGACGGCGCGATGACCGAGCGCGTGCACGGCGTCGACCTGACGATCCTGCCCGGCGAGACCGTCGGCATCGTCGGCGAGAGTGGCTCGGGCAAGTCGGTCACGGCGAGCGCCGTCGCCGGACTGCTCGGCCCTGACGCGCTGGTCACCAGCGAGCAGCTCGTCTTCCGCGGCATCGACATGACCGCGGTGCCCAACGCCGGCGAGCGCCGCCGCCTCGGCCTCGAGCAGGCGATGATCTTCCAGGACCCGCTGACCTCGCTCAACCCGGCGCTCACCATCGGCCGCCAGCTGCGCGAGGCGAGCGAGGTGCACGCCCGCACCCCGCGCGCCGAGTCGCTGCGCCGCGCGATCGACAAGCTGAACCTGGTGCGCATCCCGGACGCCGAGAAGCGCGTCGGCCGGCTGCCGCACGAGTTCTCCGGCGGCATGCGGCAGCGGGCGATGATCGCGATGGGCCTGATGGGCACGCCGCGGCTGCTGATCGCGGACGAGCCGACCACCGCGCTCGACGTCACCGTGCAGCGGCAGGTGATGCAGGCGCTGCGCGAGGCGCAGACCGCGACCGGAGCGGCGATCCTCTTCATCTCGCACGACATCGCGCTGGTCAGCGGCTTCTGCGACCGGATCGTGGTGATGCGCGACGGTCGCGTGGTCGAGGAGATCGCCGCGGACCGCCTCGACGAGGCACGGCACCCGTACACGCGCGGGCTGATCGCCTGCGTGCCGGACATGGCGACCGACCGGAGCGCGGCGCTCCCGGTGATCGCGGCGATCGACGAGGAGCCGCCTTCCGCCGACCGGACCGCCCACGACGAGCCCGCCCACGACCTGACCGCCCACGACCAGGAGGCACTGACCGCATGAGCGAGCTGCGCTACGAGGCGGTGACCGTGCGCTTCGGCCACGGCCGCTCGGCGACCACGGCCGTCGACGCCGTGGATCTCACGGTCCGGCCCGGCACCACCCACGGACTGGTCGGCGAGTCCGGCTCCGGCAAGTCGACGGTCGCGCGGGTCGCGGTCGGCCTCACCCCGCTGCACTCCGGCCGGATCCTGCTCGACGGCGTCGACATCACCAGCCGCGAGCCGTCGGCCCGGGCCGCCCGCCGCCGGGTGCAGATGGTGTTCCAGGACCCGCTGTCCGCACTCGACCCGCGGATGAGCGTCGGCGCCTCGATCGCCGAGGGACTGCTCGCGACCGGCCGGCGCCACTCCGCCGCCGCCCGCGACGACCGGGTCCGCGAGCTGCTCGACCTGGTGCACATCGACCCGGCGCGCGCCGACGACCGCCCGACCGCCTTCTCCGGCGGGCAGCGCCAGCGGATCACGATCGCCCGGGCGCTGGCCGCCGAGCCGCAGGTGCTGATCGCCGACGAGATCACCTCGGCGCTCGACGTCTCGGTACAGGGCGTGGTGCTCAACCTCCTCCGGGAGCTGCAGCAGAGACTCGACCTCACGATGCTCTTCATCTCGCACAACCTCGCCGTCGTCCGCTACGTCAGCGACGAGGTCTCGGTGATGCGCGGCGGGCGCCTCGTCGAGCACGGCACGACCGACACCGTGCTGTCCGATCCCGCCGACCCGTACACGAGGCAGCTGCTCCGGGCCGTGCCCGTGATGGGCCGGCCTCTCGACCTGGAGGACGCATGACCGAGCTCCTGATCCGCTCCGCTCGCTTCGCGGGGCAGGACGCCCCCGCCGACCTGCTGCTGCGCGACGGCCTGATCGCCGAGATCGCCCCGGCCGGCACGCTGCCGGGCAGCACCGAGGCGCTCGACGCCGACGGCCGCTTCCTCGCGCCCGGCTTCTGGGACGCGCACGTGCACTTCACCCAGTGGGTGGTGCGGAGGCAGCGGGTCGACCTCGCCCCCGCGGCGAGCGCCGCCGAGGCCGTGGCGATCATGCGCGCGGCGCTGCCGGTGCGCGAGGACGCCGTGCTGATCGGCTACGGCTTCCGCGACGGCCTCTGGACGGACGCGCCGACCCGCGCCGCCCTCGACGCGATCGCGCCCGACCGCCCGCTCGTCCTGATCAGCGGCGACCTGCACTGCGGCTGGCTCAACAGCGCGGCCGGCCGGCGCTTCGGCCTGTCGATCCCGGAGGACGGGGTGCTGCGCGAGACGGAGTGGATCGGCACGCTCGACCTGATCGACGCCGTCGGCCTGCCCTCCGTCGCCGCCTACCGCGAGACCGCCGCGGCCGCCGCGGCCCGGGGAGTCGTGGGGATCGTCGAGTTCGAGAACGCCGACAACTCCCGCGCCTGGCCGGCCCGCATCGCGGAGGGCGTCACGTCCCTGCGCGTCGAGACCTCGGTCTGGCCCGACCGGCTCGACGACGCGATCGCCCGCGGGCTGCGCACCGGCGACGCCCTCGATCCGGCCGGCCTCGCCCGGATGGGCCGCCTCAAGATCGTCGTCGACGGCTCGCTGAACACCCGCACCGCCTACTGCTTCGACCCCTACCCCGGGATCGCCGCCGACCACCCGCACCCCTGCGGCGTGCTGAGCGTCGCGCCCGAGGAGGTGGAGGGCCTGCTGGTCCGCGCCCGCGACGCCGGCATTCTCCCGGCCGTGCACGCCATCGGCGACCGCGCGAACGCCGAGGTGCTCGACGTCTTCGAGCGGCTCGGCCTCGCGGGCACGATCGAGCACGCCCAGCTCGTCGCGGCCGAGGACTTCGCGCGCTTCGGCCGCCTCGGGCTCGTCGCGAGCGTGCAGCCGGAGCACGCGATGGACGACCGCGACGTCGCGGACCGGCACTGGGCCGGCCGCACCGACCGCTCCTTCGCCTTCGCCTCGCTGCACGCCGCCGGCGCGAGCCTCGCCCTCGGCTCCGACGCGCCCGTCGCCCCGCTCGACCCGTGGATCTCGCTCGCCGCCGCCGTCAGCCGCCGCCGCGACGGCCGCGAGGCCTGGCACCCGGCCGAGCGGCTGCCGTTCGACGTCGCGCTCGCGGCGAGCACCCGCGGGGCGACCCTCGCCGTGGGAGCCGCGGCCGACCTCGTGCTGCTCGACCGCGACCCGGCGACCGCCGACGACGCGGAGCTGCGCACGACACCCGTCGCGGCGACCCTCCTCGGCGGCCGGCCGACCTGGTCCGCGCTCTGACGGACTCTCCTCCACAGGGCCGTGCCGGACCGATGTCCTCCACAGGCCGACTCTCCTCCACAGGCCGCGCAGACCCGGCCGTTCTCCACAGGACACCTCTCCTCCACAGGCCGCGCAGGCCGCCCGTTCTCCACAGCCACTCGCTCCTCCCCGACAGGACCCTCCCGCCATGCCCCTGATCACCACCCCGGCCGGCGTCGCCGTGCACTACGAGACGACGGGCGACCCGTCCGGCCGCCCGCTCGTCCTGCTGCACGGCGGCGGCGCCCAGCTGATCGGCTGGGACGACCGCTTCTGCGAGCTGCTCGCCGAGCACGGCTTCTTCGTCGTCCGCACCGACAACCGCGACGTCGGCCTCAGCCAGGCGACCGGCGGCCCGGAGGACACCTCGGCCGGCTACGACCTCGCCGACATGGCGCTCGACGTCGTCGCCGTGCTCGACGAGCTCGGGATCGCGCGCGCGCACCTCACCGGCATGTCGATGGGCGGCTACATCGCCCAGCTGGTCGCGATCCTGCACCCGGAGCGGGTCGCCTCGCTCGGCCTGATGTCGACCTCGCTCAGCTCGGCGCCGGAGTTCCTGGTCGGCGAGCACACCGGGCAGCCGATCATCGAGGTCCCGGAGGTCCTCGACCGCGACGCCTACATCGCCATGTTCGTCGGCGGCCAGCGGCACTACCAGTCGCCCGGCTTCCCCTTCGACGAGGCGGCGAGCGCCGCCCTCGGCGCCCGCTACTACGACCGCGCCTACACCCCGACCGGGCTGATCCGGCAGTGGAACGCGCTGCTGCGCGGGCCGCTCGAGCGGCGGGAGGCGATGGCGAAGGTCACCGTGCCGGTCGCCGTCCTCCACGGCCGCGGCGACCAGAGCCTGCACTGGAGCGCCGCGCTCGAGACCGCGCGGATCCTGCCCCAGGCCGAGCTGCACCTCTACGAGGAGATGGGTCACGACATCCCGGTGGAGCTCTGGCCCGAATTCGCTGCGATCCTGGCTCGGACCGCCGCCCGCGCCGAGAGGACCGCCGATGCGTGAGAGCACCGAGTACGCGATGACCGACCCCGCCGAGATCCGCGCCCTGATCCGCGCGACGCCCTGGGCGACGATGGTCAGCGCCACCGAGGACGGCGTCGTCGTCTCGCACTACCCGTTCCTGCTGGAGGAGCCGCTCCCCGGCGCCGACCCCGACGAGCTCGTGCTGGTCAGCCACGTCGGCCGGCCCGACGAGCGCGCCCACCGGCTCGGCGAGTCCGAGCTGGCCGTGGTCTTCCAGGGCCCGCACGGCTACGTCTCGCCCAGCTGGTACGGCGTGACGCGCGCGGTGCCGACCTGGAACTTCGCCGCCGTGCACGTCTGGGGCGTGCCCGAGCTGCTCGGCGACGAGGAGAACCTCGCCGTGCTGGAGCGGCTCGTCGACCACTTCGAGGACGAGCTGCCCGAGCCGTTCCGCCTCCGGATCAGCGCCGAGAACGCGGCCTACGCCGAGCGGATCGTGCACGGCACGGTCGGCTTCCGGCTCCGGGTCACCCGGCTCGAAGCCAAGGAGAAGATGAGCCAGGACAAGCCGGCGGAGGTCGTCGACCGGGTCACCGCGGCGCTGGACGCGCCGGGGCCGTACTCGAACCCCGCGCTCGCCCAGCGGATGCGCCGCGTGCACGCGCAGTCCCCCGCGCAGCCGCGGCCGGAGACTCCGCAGTGATCCCCGGCCTCCACGACGACCTGGTGCGCCTGCGCCGCCGCCTGCACGCCGACCCCGAGCTCGGCCTCGCCCTCCCGCGCACCCAGGCGCTGCTGCTCGAGGAGCTGGCCCCGCTCGGCCTCGAGATCACGACCGGCCGCGGCCTCGGCTCGATCACCGCCGTCCTCCGCGGCGGCCGCCCCGGACCGGTCGTGCTGCTGCGCGCCGACATGGACGCGCTCCCCGTCGTCGAGGCGACCGGGCTGCCCTTCGCCGCGACGAACGGCGCGATGCACGCCTGCGGCCACGACCTGCACATGGCCGGGCTGATCGGCGCGGCCCGCCTGCTCGCGGCCGGCCGCGACGAGCTCGCCGGCACCGTCGTCCTGATGCTCCAGCCCGGCGAGGAGGGCTTCGCCGGCGGCCGCCTGATGATCGAGGAGGGCGTGCTCGACGCGGCGGGCGAGCGCCCGGTCGCCGCCTTCGCGATGCACGTCGACTGCTCCACCGACTCCGGCCTCTTCGTCACCCGCTCCGGCCCGATGATGGCGAGCGCCAGCGGTATGCGGATCACCGTGACCGGCACCGGCGGGCACGCCGCGTTCCCGCACCTCGCCGTCGACCCGATCCCCGCGGCGGCCGCCCTGGTGCAGGCCCTGCAGACCTTCGTCGCCCGCCGCGTCCCGGCGACCGACCCCGCCGTCGTCTCGGTGGTCAGCATCGTCAGCGACTCGACCGCACCCAACGTCCTGGCCGCACGGGTCGAGCTGATGCTCAACATCCGCACGCTCTCCCGCGACACCTTCGCCCTCGTCCGCTCCTCGCTCGCCGAGCTCGCCGCAGGCGTCGCCGCGGCGCACGGCTGCGGCGTCGAGACCGAGTTCATCGACTCCTACCCCGTCACCCACAACGACCCGGAGGAGACCGAGCGCGTGATCGCCGCGCTCACCGCCCGGCACGGCGCCGACCGCGTGCTCCGCCTCCCCGCGCCGTCGATGGCGTCGGAGGACTTCGCCTACGTCCTCGACGAGATCCCCGGCACCCTCCTCTTCCTCGGCACCCGCCCGCCCGGCGTCCCGGCCGAGGGCGCCCCCTCGATGCACTCCGAGTCCGCCGTCTTCGACGACGCCCTGCTCGGCCTGCTCGCCGAGACCCTCGCGCAGCTGGCGCTGGATCGGCTGGCGGTCGGCCGGGCATCCGACGCGCCGACTCCCGCCGGGGCGCTCGCGTGACCCGCTACCGCGCCCTCTCCCCCGAGGCCCTGCGGGCGGTCCTCGGCGAGCCCGAGCAGCCGGCGCGCGACAAGATCATGGACCGGCTCGACCGCAGCTGCCGCGTCTTCCTGGCGCACTCGCCGTTCGCCTGCCTCTCCACCAGCGACGCCGCCGGCCGCTGCGACAGCTCCCCGCGCGGCGACCGCCCCGGCTTCCTTCGCGCCCTCGACGACCGCACCGTGGTCATCCCCGACCGCCTCGGCAACCGCCTCGGCGACTCCTTCTCCAACATCCTCGAGAACGGCCACGTCGGCCTGGTCTGCTTCGTGCCCGGCATGACCGAGACGCTCCGGATCAACGGCTCCGCGTACGTCACCGACGCCCCGGAGCTGCTCGCGATGCTCGAGCAGGACCACGTCGTCCCGGACCTCGCCACCGTCGTCGAGATCGAGCAGGTCTACCTGCACTGCGGACGCGCCCTGCTGCGCTCGCGGCTCTGGGACCCGGAGATGCAGGATCTCGCCGCGGAGGTGCCGAGCGCCGGCACGATGTGGGCCGAGGCCTCCGGGCTGAGCGCCGAGGTCGCGCGCGCGATCGACGACGCCTCGGACCTCGGCTACCGGACGCTGTACTGACGTGGCGGGTCCTGAGGTGGCGGGTCTCGATGTCGCGGGTCCTGACACGGCGGGTCCTGATCCGGCGGAACCTGACGTGGCGGGTCCCGATCCGGCGGGACCTGACGTGGCGGGTCCCGACGCGGCGGGTCCTGACATCGCTGGTTTTGACGCAGCGGGTCCCGGCGCGGCGCCGCGATGCCTGATCGAGGTGCCGGCGTGAGCGACCGCGCGGGCCGGATCCCGCTCGTCGTCACCGCGATCGTGCCGGAGGCGGAGGGCGTCGTCGCGCTCGAGCTCGCCGACCCCGCGGGCGGCGACCTGCCCGAGTGGGAGCCGGGCGCGCACCTCGACGTCCAGCTGATCACCCGGCAGGAGCGGCAGTACTCGCTCTGCGGCGACCCCGCCGACCGCCGCCGATACCGGATCGCCGTCCTCCGCGAGGAGCGCTCGCGCGGCGTCTCGATGTACCTCCACGACTTCCTCCGCGTCGGCGCCACCGTGCACGTCCGCCCGCCGCGCTCCCTCTTCCCGCCGGCGAGCGCCGACGAGCACCTGCTCCTCGCGGCCGGCATCGGCATCACCGCGATCCTTCCGCTCGCCCAGCGCCTCGACCGCGACGGAGCCCCGTGGAGCCTGCACTACGCCGTCCGCAGCGCCGCCCACCTGCCGTTCCGCCGCGAGCTGGCCGCGCTCGGCGACCGCGTCACCGTGCACACCCCGGCCCCGGACTCCCCGGCCTCGAACTCCGCGGACCCGAACTTCGCGGCTCCGGTTTCTGCGGCCCCCGACTCCGCAGATCCGAACACGCCGGCCCCGTCCTCCGCAATCCCGGCCTCCCTCCGCTTCCGCGGCCGCCTCGACCTCCCCGCGCTTCTGGCGGAGCCCCGCCCCGGAGTCGCCGTGCAGGCGTGCGGCCCCGCCCGCTTCCTCGACGCGATCGCCGCCGCGATGTCCGCCTGGCCCGCGGGCAGCCTGCACCTCGAGCGCTTCGAGCCGAAGCCCGTCGCCGCCCGCCCCAACGCCCCGTTCACCGTGCACTGCGCCCGCTCCGCCGTCTCCGTCGAGGTCGGCGCCGGCCAGTCGATGCTGCACGCCCTGACCTCCCGCGACATCCCCGTCACCGGCTCCTGCCTCCGCGGCGTCTGCGGCTCCTGCGCCATCCCCGTCCTCGCGGGCCCCGTCGACCACCGCGACTCCCTGACGACGTCCCCCGACTCCCCCGTCATGTACCCCTGCGTCTCCCGAGCCGCAGCCTCCGAGCTGACGATCGACCTCTGACGTCACCGCGAGATGCCACTTGTGCACGGATCCCTCGGCGTGTCGCGTACACAAGTGGCATCTCGCGGGCCCGATCACACTGACCGGGCGGCCCGCGAAGCGGCCCCTCCCTGCTGATCGAGTAGCCCGCGCAGCGGGCGTATCGAGATCCTCCCAGGCAAGAACTCCAGCCTGCAGACCCGCCCAGCCGAGCACGCCGGGTCTCGATACTCCCCTCCGGGGCTACTCGACCAACATGGACCTCCACCTCCGCTGCTCCCGGGCCTTCCTCATGCCGGTCGAGCAGCCGCGCAGCGGCGTATCGAGACCCACGTGAGCCAGAATTTTTTGCCAACGGACATTCCGCGCCGAAAAACTACCGGTCTCGCGCCAGGTCTTGAAGGAGCCGCCCAATACCGACCAAACTGAGTCACGAAAAGGAACCGGCTGGCGTCCGGTGGACATTCCTATTCAGATGCCCATCCACAAGCATGGATACAATTCAGAAATCGATTCGCAGGCGCACACTTCTTGTCCAGATCACCGATGGCGGTGAACTACTCGAATGACGCGTCGCGGCATGAAGTGCCTTGATTTTCATCACAAGTATCTGAATCGGCTCGGCGTCCGCTCGACCCGGGTTGAGCCGTGCTGTGAACACACCACCTGTCGCCAGTATCTCGATCGAGGAGTGAATACCTCCGCCCTCTCGTCGATCCCAGCACCTGGATCAACCTGACCCAGTAGAGAGAAGGACAAGAAATGAAAGCTAGACGCACATTCGGGTCGACCGCGGCCGCCGTGACTGCGGTCCTCATATCGACATGCTTACCGAGCGTCGCGAACGCGGACACGTACTCCGTCGCAGACGTTCTCGAGAGGGCTGAGACCGTCGCTGTCGGGTCATCGACTCCGGCCGACGCCCAGCTGCCCGCTGTTCACGCCGGCGACGACGGCCCGACCGTCGCGGTGGAGGGCGCAGACCTGTCGGTCACTCTGGGTGCTTCGGACGACGCCGCAATCTCCGAGTCGGAACAGTTCGCAACGGTGGAGGACGAATCCATCACCTACGCGATCAGTCATCCCAGGGAAGGCGCGACGCGATTCTCAGCAGTCCTCCGCACCCCCACGAACGACCACCCACACTGGACCTTCGGGAGCGACACCCAGCTTCTCCTTCTCGATAACGGATCAGTGAGCATCTCGGAGGGTGATGAATTCATAGGGGGCATCGAAGCGCCGTGGGCGGTCGACGCTCTGGGACGCTCGCTCTCCACGCATTACGAGATATCAGGCTCCACACTGACTCAGGTCATCGACACCGCGGAAGCGGCTTTCCCCGTCGTCGCCGACCCCACTGTCGACTTCTTTGGCCTGTACATCCAAGTTCACCTGAACAGGCAAGAGAGCTTCACGGCAGTGGGCGGCTATGGGGCCTGCGCTGGCGTACTAAGCAAGTCGCCCGTGCCGTTCGCCAGACTGCTTTCGGTTGCTTGCACGACGGTTGCCGCCATTGGCACGTCTCAAGTGGCCGGCGGCAAATGCATCTCTATTCACTACGTCGTCGGACTCGGAGGGCCCGCGGGCGTGTGGTGGCCGTGGACCAGGGATTGCTAGAGCAATAACGTGATGCTCGTCGCAGTGGGCGCCGTCCTCTTCGGTCTCGGCGCCCTGTCCGGGAGAGCAGGGCCGAAGCTCGGCACAGCCCTCGCCCTCGCCCCTCTCGCGGTGTGGTTCGGCGTGTTGGCGTGGCTCATCCAGACGGGAACGCTCGAGGGCCCGAAGGGAGAAGCACATGCCAACTACCTCTTCATCGGTCTCATAGCGTTCTCTGTCGGATCGAACCTGACGACCCGCCCCTCGTCACCCCGAGGACCACGCCGAGACCACTGATCACCCTGCCGCGACAACGCGACACCCTGCGCTCCCGCGAGATGCCACTTGTGCGGCCGACACGCCGTCAAAAGCGCTCACAAGTGGCATCTCGCGACCCCGACCAGCCCGCACAGCGGCCCCTGCATGCTGATCGAGTAGCCCGCGAAGCGGGCGTATCGGGCGGAGGGGGCGCCTCCGGCGCCAGCGCAGGGCGGGGAACAGACCGACGTCCTTAGGTGGGCGGGTCTCGATACCTCCCTGCGGGGCTACTCGACCAACATGTCTGCGGGCGTCTCTTCCAAGTAGATCCGCCCACCGCCAGAACTGAGGCCACCCTTACTGAGAGTTAGGCTAGCCTACCCTCATGCATCGCACATCCAGCTCTCGCATCCCCCTGCTGATCGCCGGTCTCGCCGCCGCCTCCGTCGCCCTCGCCGGCTGCTCGTCCGGCGCCTCCGGAGCCGCCCCGAGCGACGCCGCCGCAGCCACGATCGTCGTCGAGAACGCCAAGCCCACGCTGACCCTCGTCGAGGAGGACGGCGAGCAGTCCTACCAGGAGGACACGGCCGTCGCCCGCACCTCCGTCGAGGTCCCCGCGTCCCCCTCCGCCGTGGTCACCTTCGACATCGCGACCCTCGACACCCTGCACACCATCGGTGCCGGCGACGCGGTCGTCGCGATCCCGGACGCGACCCTGCCCGAGTACCTCGCCGAGTACGCCGACCTGCCGAAGGTCGGCACGCTCTTCGAGCCCGACTTCGAGGCCGTCGCCGAGCTCGAGCCCGACCTCATCGTCACCGCCGCGCGCAGCACCGGCCAGTACGACGAGCTGTCCGAGATCGCCACCACGATCGACCTGACCGGCAGCTACGCCGGCACCTTCGACCCCGCCGCCGCCCTCGAGCGAGCCACCCAGCTCGGCGAGATCTTCGACCGCGAGGAGGAGGTCGCCGCCCAGGCCGCCGCCACCGAGCAGCTCGCCGCGACCATCGAGGACCGGGCCGACGGCAGCGCCCTCGTGCTCTCCGTCTCCGGCGGCGAGTACAGCGCCTTCGGCGAGGGCTCCCGCTTCGGCTACTTCTTCGACGATCTCGGCTTCACCCCCGCCGTCGCCGCGGCCGAGCTGCCCGGCACGGAGGGATCCCCGCACGGCGACACCGTCACCAACGAGTTCCTCCTCACCGCCGCCCCCGAGTGGATCTTCGCCTTCGACCGCGGCGCGGCCACCGGCGCCGCGAGCACCGCCGAGGCGACCCTCGACAACGCCCTCGTCGCGCAGACCCCCGCCGCGCAGAACGACCGCATCGTCCAGTTGCCCGCGAGCGAGCTGTACATCGTGATCAACGGCCTCACCGCCGTGCAGAACGTGCTCGAGAGCGTGCACGACGCGATGCAGAGCTGAGCGCTCCCCGCGTGGTCCGTCCTCCCGTCCGCGCGCTGACCGTCGCGGGGGTGGCGCTCGTCGCCGCCCTCGCGACGCTCTCGCTGTTCCTCGGGGTCGCCGAGCTCGACGCGTTCGTCCTCGTCGAGAGCCGCCTCCCCCGCACCCTCGCCCTGATCCTCGCCGGCGCGGCGTTCGCCGTCACCGGCCTGATCCTGCAGCTGCTCACCCGCAACCGCCTCGTCGAGTCCGGCACCACCGGCGCGACCGACGCCGCGACCCTCGCTCTGCTCGGAGTCCTCCTGCTCGCCCCTGCGCTGCCGATGGGAGCGAAGGCGGCGCTGGCCGCGGTCGGCGCCCTCGCGGGCGTGCTCGGCTTCCTCGCACTGTCCCGCCGCATCCCGGCGCGCTCCAGCGTCCTCGTGCCCGTCGTCGGCCTCCTCTACTCCGGAGTGATCGGCGCCGCCACCACCTTCCTCGCCTACCGCACCGACACCCAGCAGGAGCTCCTGAACTGGGGCATCGGCGACTTCTCCGGCATCCTCCGCGGCCGCTACGAGATGCTCTACGTCGCCGCGGCCGCCGCCGCCGTGGCCTGGATCGCCGCCGACCGCTTCACCGTCGCCGCCCTCGGCGAGGACACCGCGCGCGGCCTCGGCCTCGACACCCGCGCGGTGATGCTCACCGGCGTCGTCATCATCGCCGCGGTCACCGGAGTGATGATCGTCGTGACCGGCGCCCTGCCCTTCCTCGGCCTGATCGTGCCCAACCTCGTCAGCCGGCTCGTCGGCGACACCATGCGCCGCTCCGTGCCGCTCGTCGCCCTGCTCGGAGCGGCCCTCGTCCTCGCCTGCGACCTGGTCGCCCGCACCGTCCGCTTCCCGTTCGAGCTGCCGATCTCCCTGGTGATGGGGATCCTCGGCGGCCTCGTCTTCCTCCGCCTGCTGATCGGGCCCGCCCGTCGGAGGACCGCCGCGTGACCGCCCTCGCACCCCGCCGCGCCGCCCGCGCCCTCCGCCCGGCGGCCCTGCGCAGCCCCGGCCCGCACCTGGTGCTCCTCGCCGCGATCGCCGTCGCCGTCGTCGCCCTCTACCTCGTCACCGATCTGCCCGGCCGCTGGGAGTACGCGCTCGGCCTGCGCACCCGCACCGTTCTCGGTATGGTGATCGCGGCCGCGGCGATCGGAGTCGGCACCGTCCTCTTCCAGACCGTCACCGCGAACCGCATCCTCACCCCCGGCATCATGGGCTTCGACGCGGTGTTCCTGCTGCTGCAGGTGGTGACCGCCTTCGCGATCGGCCCCGCCCTGCTGGTGTCGGCGCCGCCACTCGCCTCCTGGCTGGTGGAGCTGGTGCTGATGGTCGGCGTCGTCACGGCCCTCTACTCCTGGCTCTTCGTCCGCCGCCGGCTCGATCTGCAAGTGATCGTGCTCGCGGGCCTGGTCCTCGGCGTGCTGCTGCGCTCGGTCACCGGCTTCCTGCAGCGCCTCCTCGATCCGGACACCTTCGCCGTCGTGCAGAACCTGACCTTCGCGAGCTTCACCTCCGTCGACCGCGAGCTGCTGCTGCCGACCGGCGTGCTCGTCGCCGCGGCGATCGCCTCCCTCTGGCCGATCCGCCGCTCTCTCGACGTGCTCGCGCTCGGCGAGGCGACCGCCGTCTCCCTCGGAGTCGAGCACCGCCACACCGTGATGCATGTGATCGTCGCGGTCGCGGTGATGGTGGCGGCCTCGACCGCGCTCGTGGGCCCGGTCGCCTTCTTCGGCCTGATCGTCGCCAACGTCGCCTACACCGTCGTCGGCCACCGGCACCTGCGCAGCATTCCGGCGGCGGTCGCGGTCGGAGTGGTCGCCCTCGTCGGCGGCCAGCTCGTGCTCGACCGCGTGCTCGGTTTCGGCACCGAGCTGCCGGTCGTCATCGAGTTCGCCGGCGGCCTCCTCTTCCTCCTCCTCGTGCTCACCGGAAGGGCCCGCTGACATGATCCAGACCACCGCCGTCACCACCCGGCACGGGAGCGTCGTCGCCGTCGACGACGTCACACTGGCCCTCGAGGCGGGCCTCACCGCGATCATCGGCCCGAACGGCTCCGGCAAGTCGACCCTCCTCGCCACCATCGGCCGCCTGGTGAAGCCGTCCGCCGGCAGCGTCAGCGTCGACGGCCTCGACGTCGCGACCACCCGCTCCCGCGACATCGCCCGGCGCCTGGCGATCCTCCGCCAGGACAACCACGTCGCGATCCGCCTGAGCGTGGAAGACCTCGTCGCCTACGGCCGCTTCCCGCACGGCGGCCGGGGCACCTCCCCCGAGGACCGCGCCCACGTCGACGCCGCGATCGCCGCCCTCGACCTCTCGGCCGTCCGCGAGCGCTTCCTCGACGAGCTCTCCGGCGGCCAGCGCCAGCGCGCCTTCGTCGCGATGGCGCTCGCGCAGGACACCGACCACCTCCTCCTCGACGAGCCGCTGAACAACCTCGACCCGCGCCACGGCGTCGTGCTGATGAAGCTCCTGCGCCGCCTCGCCGACGAGCGGGGGATGACGATCGTCGTGGTCCTGCACGACATCAACGTCGCCGCCCGGTTCGCCGACCGCATCGTCGCCGTCCGCCACGGCCGCATCGCCCATCACGGCCCGGTCGCCGAGGTCCTAACCGCCCCGCACCTCGAGGCGCTCTACGACACCCGCGCGCTGGTGGCCGACGTCGCCGGCCACCGCATCGTCCTCTGGCAGTGACGCCCCTCCCCCGTCCGCGAGATGCCACTTGTGCACGCATTCCTCGGCGTGTCGCGCTCACAAGTGGCATCTCGCGGCGCCGCCGACACGCGCCCCGAGTGCCACGCGCAGCGGCCCGCCCCATGCTGATCGAGTAGCCCGCGCAGCGGGCGTATCGAGATCCCCCCCTTGCTCGAGACGCCCCGGCGGGGCGACTCGACCGGCACGCACCCGGACCCGCTCGGTCTAACGCAGCCCGGCCGCGCACTCCAGCAGGTCGGGGATGCCGCTCACGGGCTGCGGCTCAGGGTCGGCCCGCGGGCCGAGGCGGCGGAAGACCGGCGGCTCCGTCGCCAGCACCTGACCGACAGCGCGCCCTCCGGTCCAGACCGTCAGCAGCACCTCGCCGTCCGGGCGCTCGGGAGCGCCGATCTCGTAGACCCGGCCCCGCACGGCCGCGCGCACCGGCGTCTTCCGGGCCAGGTGCACCCACACCGGGAACTCGCAGACCATGTCGACTCCTTTCTCATCAGCCCTCGACCGGGAGGAACCGCTCAGTAGTCGAGAGCGCTCTCGACGTCGAAGTCCGAGGTCAGACCGCCGTCGCCCGGCTGGACCGGGTGCGACCCGACGAGCGCCTCGGTGCGCGCGCGGATCCGCTGCACCTCCTCGTGGTTGTCCGGCTCGGGCAACTCGGACGGCGTCGTCTCCGAGACGAGCGACGCGCCGGAGTTCAGCAGGAACGACACCTGGATCGTCGCGCCGTCCGCCCCGATCCCCGTGTACTCGACCCGGTCGGCCGTGCGGTTCGCGCCGAGTGCGACCGCGTACGCCACCAGGGCGTCCGCTGCGTCGTCCCCGAGCAGGATCGTCTTGTCCGCGAAGAGGATGTGCTTCATGTCGACCATGCTCGGTCGAGGTCCCCGCCCCCGGGGAGGTCCTTGACAGATCGAGGAGGAGACGGGACGGTGGCGAGGATCGATCGGGGTTGTCAGGGCCGTCGATCTGGAGAAGGGTGGCAGACAGGCGGGCGCCCGCCGGCTGTGACGAAGGCTGGAGACGGCGATGGGAAAACTGTTCTACGACGGATCCGTCGAGATCGACTTCGAGGACCGGGTGCTCGCGCACCTGCAGATCGTCATCACCGCGAAGCTCCGCCGCAACGAGTCCTTCCTGCTCAGCTGGCGCGACGACCACAGCATGGGCGACGGCCGCAGCGCCATCTGGCTGCACCCCGCGGTCGGCCTGCGCTACAAGTACTTCGGCGGGCGGATGCCCCGCATCAACCCCGCCTGGATCGCCGCGCTCACCGATCTCGCCAACTCCGCCGGCGGCCTCTACGTCGTCGCCGAGCCCGACACCGAGCACGTCCGCACGCTCGACCGGGAGGCGCACTGATGCGCCGGCTCGACATCCTCTACGACGGAGCGCCCTACACGGTGAGCGACCGCACCGCCGCCCAGTTCCGGGTCGAGGTGGACGCCGCCCTCGCCGCGGAGACCCCGCAGTGGCTCGCCGTGAACCACGGCGAGGGCCGCGCCAGCACCGCACTCATCCTGATCACCCCGTTCACGGCGATCACGATCCTCACGAACGACGCCGAGGACGACGACACACCCGACGCGGCCTGAACGGCGCGGAGCCGACGCCGAAGCGTCGACGCTGCCGGCGGCCGCCTCGTCGCTCCGGCCCGCGCGTCCCGGCACCGCGGCGGCTAGGGTAGGCGCGATGACCGATTCCGCCGTCCTCTGCGACCCGTATCTGCGCGGGTACCCGATCGACGGCGTCGCCATCTCCACCCTCGGCCGCACGTTCGGCGGCGAGACGATCGCCGCCAGCGACCCGACGGCCGCGCGGCTCGACGAGATCCAGCTCGACCTCGGCCAGGGCCCCTGCTGGGACGCGATCGCCGCGGGCGCCCCCGTGTCCCTCCTCGACACCGGTACCGACGTGCGCTGGCCGCTCTTCGCCGAGGCGGTGGACGCCCTCGACGTGCGCTCGGTGTTCGCCTTCCCGCTCACCTTCGCCGGGCTCTCGATCGGCGCCGTCGACCTCTACACCCGCGCCCCGATCACCCTCGACGACGCCGCGCTCACCGAGATCTCGGCGCAGTCGCCCGCCACCTCGCTCCGGGTGCTCGCCGCGGTGCTCCACGACGACGCGGACGAGGTGAGCAGCAACCCCGGGTCCCGGAGGGTCGTCCACCAGGCGACCGGCATGATCATCGCCCGCTACCGCATCGACTCGGACGACGCCCTCGTGCTGCTGAGGGCCCACGCGTTCGCCCAGCACCGCCCCCTCGTCGACGTCGCCCAGGACATCGTCGCCCGCCAGGACGGCTTCCCCGACCGCCCGCTCACCGTTCAGGACGACTCATGGTGATCAACTCCCGCGAGCGGAGCGTCATCGCGACCTTCGTGGCCCTCTCCGACACGCTCATCGACGACTACGACGTCGTCGACTTCGCACAGACGCTCGTCGAGAGCAGCGCGACCCTCTTCGACGCGGTCTCAGCGGGCCTGGTGCTCGCCAGCCCCGAGGGCACGCTCGAGGTGCTCGCCTCGACGGACGAGGACACCCGCCTGATCGAGCTGCTGCAGCTCGAGACCGCCGGCCCGTGCATCGAGTGCTACGACACCGGGCGCCCCGTCATCGTGCCGGACACGTTCGCGGTCGACGACCGCTGGGCCGAGTTCCGCACCCGCTCGCGCGACCTCGGCGTCCGGGCCGCGCACTGCGTGCCGATGCGCTCGCGGGGCACCACGATCGGCTCGCTCAACCTCTTCCAGGCCGGCACCGGCACCCTCGACCCCGACGACATCGCCGTCGTGCAGGCCTTCGCCGACGTCGCGACGATCGGCATCCTGCACCAGCGCGCGCTCCGCGAGAGCACCGTCACCCAGGAGCAGCTGCAGCGCGCCCTCGACAGCCGCGTCCTGATCGAGCAGGCGAAGGGCATCATCGCCTACTCCCAGCGCACCACCGTCGACCGCGCCTTCGAGATCCTCCGCTCCCGCTCGCGCTCGACCTCCACGCCGATCACGACCCTCGCCCGCCAGATCATCGAGGGCTACCGGGACTGACCGGCCGCCGCGGCAGTTCGTGCTCCCCTGCCGGTCGAGCAGCGGGGCCGCAGCTTTCATGCTGGTCGAGCAGCGGGACCGCAGCTTTCATGCTGGTCGAGTAGCGGGCCGCAGGCCCGCGTATCGAGACCCGGTGGCCGACGTGCCTGCGGTGGGGGATCTCGATACGCCCGCTGCGCGGGCTACTCGATCAGCATGGAGCGCCCGCGCCCGTAAGAACAGGGAGCGCAGCTCGCCTTTCATGCTGGTCGAGTAGCGGGCCGCAGGCCCGCGTATCGAGACCCACCCGGTCCGTCCGCTACGCCGTCAGGGAGACGGCGGTCCAGGAGACCGGGGGCAGCGTCAGCGCCAGCACGCCGTCGACCAGCGTGGCGTCGACGGGCTTGAGGCCGACGCGGTTCTGGTCGTCCTTGGTGTTCCTGGCGTAGACGTCCTCGTCGAAGAGGGCGACCGCCTCGGCGACGGTGGAGACGCCGAGGCCGTTCACGTCGACCGTGACCTCGAGGGCGTCGGTCGTCGAGCGGTTCACCAGGAACACGGCCGCGCGACCGTCATCCAGCGTGGCGACGGAGTCGACGAGCGGCGCGTCACCGTGGCGCGAGGTGGAGTAGGACCCGACCTCGATCCGCGGCCGCAGCACCGAGCCCGACGCGAGGCGAGCGGTGGTGGAGAACGGGAAGAACGTGGTCTGCCGCCAGGCCGCTCCGCCCGGCTCGGTCATGATCGGCGCGATCACGTTGACGAGCTGCGCGAGCGACGCCGAGGTGACCCGGTCGGAGTTCTTCAGCAGCGTGATCATGAGGTTGCCGAGCACGACCGCGTCGGCGACCGAGTAGACGTCCTCCAACAGCCGCGGCGCGTACGGCCACTCCCGGGCACCGCTGGTGTCGGCGGCGGCGAGGGCGGCCTCCTCCTCCTGGTGCTCCTTGAGATACCAGATGTTCCACTCGTCGAAGGACAGCTTGATGTCCTTCGACTTCTTCAGCTTGTGCTTCACGTGGTCGACGGTCGCCGCGACGGTGGAGATGAAGTACTCCATGTCGAGCGAGGACGCCAGGAACGACCCCAGGTCGCCGTCGTACTCCTGGTAGTAGGCGTGGCAGGAGACGTACTCGACGTCGTCGTAGGCGTGCTCGAGGACCACCCGCTCCCATTCGCCGAAGGTCGGCATCGACGAGCCGGACGAGCCGCAGATCACGAGCTCGAGCGAGGGGTCGGCGATCTTGAGGGCCTTGGCGGTGCGGGAGGCGAGCTTGCCGTAGTCGTCGGCGTTCATGTGGCCGACCTGCCAGGGGCCGTCCATCTCATTGCCCAGGCACCACATGCGGATGTCGTGCGGCTCCGGCGACCCGTTCGCGATCCGCTGGTCGGCGAGGAACGTGCCGGCCTTGCCGTTCGCGTACTCGAGGACGTCCAAGGCCTCGAGGACGCCGCGGGTGCCGAGGTTGACGGCGTACATGATCTCGCTGCCGGTGAGCTTCGCCCACTTCGCGAAATCGTCCAGGCCCACCTCGTTGGTCTCGAGGGAGTGCCAGGCGAGGTCGCGGCGGCGCGGGCGGTCCTCGCGGGGTCCGACGCCGTCCTCCCACCGGTAGCCGGAGACGAAGTTCCCGCCGGGGTAGCGGACCGTGGTCGAGCCGAGCTCCTTGACCAGCTCGACCACGTCCAGGCGGAAGCCGTCCTCATTGGCGGTCGGGTGCCCGGGCTCGTAGATCCCGTCGTACACGCAGCGGCCGAGGTGCTCGACGAACGAGCCGAACAGCCGCGGATTCACGGGAGCGACCACCGCGGCCGGGTCGAGGGAGATGCGCGCGGTCGCGGGCGGGGAGACGGCGCGGGAGGCGTCGGTCATGGCAGAGCCTTTCTGGATCGTGCTGAGGTGAGCGGTGATGCGGGAGTCCCGGCGGCGGTCGGCGTCACTTGACGGAGCCGATGGAGAGTCCGCCCTGCCAGTACTTCTGCAGGGTGAGGAACGAGACGATCAGCGGGATGACGGAGATCAGGGCGCCGACGATGACGAGGTTCCACAGCGACTGGCCGCCGGTGTTGACCGACGCCTGGGTCTGCCAGGTGCCGAGTCCGACGGTGACCGGGAAGAGCTGCGAGTTCGAGAGCATCACGAGGGGGAGGAAGTAGTTGTTCCAGGTCCCGACGACGGAGAGCAGCAGCACCGTCACGAGTGCGGGGCGCAGCAGCGGCAGGGCGACGCGGAAGAAGACCGTGATCTCGCCGGCTCCGTCCATCCGGGCGGCGTCCAGCATCTCCTCCGGCACCGCGTCCTGCGTGTAGACGCGCATGAGGTAGACGGCGAACGGGTTGAGCATCGAGGGCAGGATGACCGCCCACACGGTGTTGGTGAGCTGGGCGGTGCTGAACATGACGAACAGCGGGATGACCAGGGCCGTCGCCGGCACCATCACCGACCCCAGGACCAGCGAGAAGAAGGCGTTGCGGCCCTTGAAGGCGTAGGCCGCGAAGCCGTAGCCGGCGAGCACCGACAGCACCGTCGCTCCGAGTCCGCCGGCGAAGGCGTAGAGGAACGAGTTGCCGAGCCACTTCCAGTAGAGGCCGTTCGAGTAGGTGAACAGCGAGCCGATGTTGGTGAAGAACTCGAAGGAGTCGCCGAACCACAGCGGGCTGACGGTGCCCGAGAACAGGCCGACCTGGTCCTTGGTCGAGGCCACGACGAGCCACCAGAACGGGAGCGCGAAGTAGACGACGAAGGCGAGCAGGATCACGTGCGGGAGCAGCTGGCGGCCGCCGCGGCGGCTCCGCGCCCGGACGGCGTCGTCGCGTCGCTGGACGCGGTCGCGCTTGGGGGCGAGCGAGAGGGTGCTCATGAGAGTCCGTTCCTCTTCTTGGTGGCCATCAGGAACAGGTAGGACCCGAGGAACACCACGAGACCCAGCGCGAAGGAGATCGCGGAGGCGTAGTTGAACTGGTTGTAGGAGAAGGCGAGCGTGTACGCGTAGATGTTCGGCGTGTACGACGCGTCGATCGAGCCCGACGCCAGCGAGCGCAGGATCTGCGGCTCGGTGAAGAACTGCAGCGTGCCGATGAGGGCGAAGACGAGGATCAGCACCATCGAGGAGGAGATCATCGGGATCTTGATCCGCAGCGCCGTCTGGATCGCGCTCGCGCCGTCCAGGCGTGCCGCCTCGTAGACCGCGGGGTCGATGCCCTGCAGGGCCGCGTAGATGATGATCATGTAGTAGCCGGCCCACTGCCAGGTGACGACGTTGACCAGGCTGCCGAAGATCGAGTCCTTGCCCAGCAGGTTCGGCGCGTCGAGACCGAGCCAGCCGAACACCTCCGTGGCGGGCCCGAAGGACGGGCTGTAGAGGAAGCCCCACATCAGGGCGCCGATCACGGCGGGCACCGCGTAGGGCACGAAGATCATCAGCCGGGCGAACCGCGAGAACCGCGAGGTGAGCGCGTCCAGCATCAGCGCGGCGATCAGCGAGACCAGCATCTGGATCGGGATCAGGATGAGGGCGAAGCGCACCACCAGCCAGACGCCCTCGAGGAAGAGGGGGTCCGAGAAGGCCTTGGCGTAGTTCGCGAACCAGACCCACTGATTGCCGGTGGCGACGGTCTTGTTCTGCAGGCTCAGGATGAACGAGTAGATCAGCGGCGTGATCAGGAAGACCACGAGGAAGATCCCGAACGGGGCGACGAAGACCCAGCCCCAGCGGGCGCGCCGCGAGGCGACGACTCCGGCGCGCGGCTTCTTCGGACGGGTCTCGGCCGGGGTTGCGGTGGCGGCGGGGGCGGGGACGACGAGGTTGGACATGGTGCTCCTTCGAGGAGGGACGGGGCGGCCGCCGCCCTCGCGGACGGCGGCCGCCGATCGTCAACCGACCGTGTAGCCCTGGCCCGCGGCGTACTCGCTGACCGCGGTCTGATAGGTCGAGAGGGCGTCCGCGACGCCCGAGTCACCGCTGTTCACGGCGTTCACCGCCTCGGTGAGCTTGTCGTAGGCGAAGTTCTGGAACGGCGAGACCTGGAAGCCCTGGTACTCCGTGGCGGCGGAGAGGAAGACGTCCTTGTTGATCTGCTGACCGCCGAAGAAGTCGTACTCGAGGTTCGCGAAGTAGTCCGACTCGAGGATCGGCTTCCACAGCGGGAACAGAGCGCCCTTCTCGATGCCGATCTTCCAGGCCTCCTCGGTGCCGAAGATCTCCTTCGCCACCGTCGCGGCCGCTTCCTTGTCCTCGGCCTGGCTGGTCACCGCGAAAGCGGATCCGCCGATGTTGATCTGGGTCGGCTCGGCACCCTCCCACTGCGGGACCGGTGCGGCACGCCACACGGCGTCGGTGTCGGCGCCCTCGAAGCCCTTCAGGTAGCCGGGCAGCCAGGCGGCGGCGACGACCGAGGCGTAGGTGCCGTCGACCAGGTGGGTGTTGTAGTCGGTGGTCGAGGCGTCCTCGGTGCCGACCAGGCCCTTCTGCACCAGGTCGCTCCAGTAGTCCATGACCTTCGCGCTGGCCTCGTCGTCGAGGTCCACCGTGACGTCCGTGCCGTCGACGGTGTAGGGCACCGAGCCGGCCTGCGCGAAGAGCGCCTGCTGGTAGGCGCGGCCGTTGCCGGGGAAGTCCGTCATGAGCGTGGTGGAGCCGGCGTCCTTGAGAGCCTGCGCCGCTGCGGCGTACTCCTCCCAGGTCGTCGGGACGGGGATGCCGTACTGGTCGAGGATGTCCTGGCGGTAGAGCATCCCGACGGGTCCGCCGTCGACGGGGATCGCGTAGGTGGCGTCGCCGCTGGAGACGTCGGCCCAGGCGCCCTCGGAGTAGTTGCTCTGCACGTCGCCCGCGCCGTACTCGGTGAGGTCGACGAGCGCGTCCTGCGGGATGTAGCTCTGCACGACCTCGCTCTCGAGCATGACGACGTCGGGTGCGCCCGAGCCGGCCTGCACGGCGGTGGTGAGCTTGGTGTACTCGTCGTTGCCGGCGCCGGCGTTGCTCCAGCAGATCTGGACGTCGTCGTGGCTGTTGTTGAAGAGGTCGACGATCCCCTCGAACTCCGGGTACCAGGCCCACATCGTGACGACCTTGGCGTCCTCGTTCACGATCGTGTTCTCGCAGGTGGCGGCGTCGCTCCCTGCGGAGCAGCCGGTGAGGGCGGCCGCGGAGGCGGCGACGGCCACCCCCGCCGCGAGCATTCTCTTCGTGTGACGCATCATTGCGTGTCCTTTCGGATACGGCCGTCGTCGGCCGGGAAGGGGGATCGTCCTGGAGCAGGTCGTTTGTACAACGATGGAAAACAACGTTGTAGAAATGATGATGCGGAGTTCGTCGGCGAGTGTCAAGAGCGCGGTCGCCGTCCGCGACGCAACCGTGACAACGCGCTACGGCGCGGTCGACTCCCGCGACGTCACCGAGAAACCGGCCTCGTGCAGCGTCGGCGGCGCGAGGAGCGAACCCTCGATCCGCCCCTTCAGCACCTCGACGGCGGTCCGCGCGATCTCGTCGCGACCCGGATCGATGCTCGACAGGCTCGGGACCGAGTACCGCGATTCGTCGACGTCGTCGAAGCCGATGACCGCGACGTCCCCGGGGATGCTCAGCCCCTGCACCTGCAGCGCGCGGATGGCGCCGAGCCCGAGGGAGTCGTTCAGGGCGAAGACGGCGTCGAAGTCGACCCCGGACTCCAGGACCCTGCACATCGCCGCGTTGCCGTTGGCGCGGTGCCACGGTCCGGAGTAGCTGACGAGGCGCTCGTCGTAGGCGATGCCCGCCGCCTCCAGGGCCTCGCGGTACCCCCGCATCCGCAGCGCGGCCGAGCCGACGTCCTCGTTCTCGTGCGCCCCGAGGGCGACGATCCGCCGCCGGCCGGACTCGATCAGGTGGGTCGTCGCGGCGCGGGCGGCGGCGACGTTCTGCATGGTCACGTGGTCGAAGCGCGAGGTGAAGATCCGCTCGCCCAGCAGGACCAGCGGGTAGTCGACCGCGAGCGCCGGCTCATCGGCCATCGCCATCCCCAGAGGGCTGAAGAGCAGTCCGTCCGTGAGCTGGCGCCGCGAGCTGCGCAGGACGTCCCGCTCGCGCTGCGGGTCGCCTCCGGTCTGCTCGATCAGCACGGTCAGACCGCGGTCGTCGGCCGCGCGCATGACGCTGTCGGCGAGCTCGGCGAAGTACGCCAGGCTCAGCTCGGGGAGCGCCAGTCCGATGACGTTCGTCCGCCCGCGCCGGAGACTCCGGGCCGAGAGGTTCGGGATGTACCCCAGCTCGGCGATCGCGGCCTCGACCCGCTCGCGGGTCGCCGGCCGCACGTGCGGGTAGTCGTTGATGACGTTGGAGACGGTCTTGATGGAGACTCCGGAGGCCCGCGCCACGTCGTGCAGAGTGATCGCCATCGATCTCCTTCAGTCGGGACCTGCTGAACATACAACGTTGTAGCCGACTCTAGCGCTCCCCTGAACGGGTGCGCCGGAAGGCGCCGCACCGCCCACGGGCCGGGGCGATCCGGGTGATCGGACGTGCGGCGACCGCCTCAGAGGAAGTCGTAGTCCAGCTCGCCCCAGAGCTGCCGGGGGTCGGTGTCCCAGACCCCGATCGGCTCCCGGGAGCGCTCGAGCGCGTCGAGCCGGTCGCGCAGGTCGAGTGCGGAGTCGGTGCCGGACCCGGTCCGCTCGCCCCGCAGCAGGAGCGGGACCCCGACGCCGATGGTCAGGACCACCACCGCCGAGGCGTCGGAGGACGCCGCGTCGGCGAGAGTGACGGTGGCCATCCGGCCGCGGTCGGCCAGCGCCACCGAGTAGCGCAGAACGGCGTCCGCGGCCTCGTCCTCGAGGACGATCGCGCCCCCGGCGTACGACAGAGTCTTCATCTCATGCTCCCCTGGTGCTCTCGACGGATGGACGAGGTCCGACACCGGGGACCAGGATGCGGTCCGCTCACCGTACGCCACCCGGCCGCCGCCGCACAGGGTGGCGCCGGAGGAGCGACGCGACCGCACGCCGGCGCCGATCCGCCCTAGCCCCTGACCGGCGCGCATGTTAACGTGAACACCACCCGCCGGCCCCTCTTCGGCGGCCTGATCCCCCTCACCCAGGAAAGGTCTCGACGATGAGACGACGCTCCCCGGAGCCCCCTGCCACCGCGCCCCGGCGCCGTGCCCGGTCCCTCTTCCTCTCCGCACTCGCGTGCACGAGCGTCGCCCTCGGAGGCGCCCTCGTCCCCGTCTCGGCCCAGGCCGTCGACGTGCCCGCACCCACCGCGCACTACGACATGTCGCACGCCGGGTCCGCCCTGCTCGACATCTCGGGCAACGGCCGCAACGCGACGCTGACCGGCCTCACCGACGCCTCCTTCGCGGACGCCGGCGGCGACCAGGTCGCCCGCTTCAAGTCCGACGGCTACGCGAGCCTCCCGAAGGGACTGGTCACCGGCACCGACAACGCCTTCGCCGTCGAGTACACGGTGAAGACGCAGACCACCGCCAACCAGTTCGGCTGGGTGATCGGCGACGGCGTCGGCCCCTGGAACACCACCCAGCTCGGCAACCACGTCTTCGTGAATCCGCGGAACCCCGACGGCTCCCCGAGCGGCCAGGTCCTCGCCGGCATCCGCGTGAAGGACAGCGGCAACGGCGAGACCCGGATGCCCTTCGGCGGCACCCTCAACCCCGGCTTCACCACCCTCACCCTCGTCGGCACCGGCACCGGAGCGAGCACCACGCTCACCCTCTACCGCGACGGCGTGCAGATCTCGACGGTCACCGCCGCGAAGTCGATGGCGAGCATCGTCCCCTCCGGGAGCACACTCGGCTACCTCGGCCGCTCGCTCTACTCCGGCGACCCGCTGCTCACCGCCGACGTCACCGACGTCAAGTTCTGGGACACGGCGCTCACCGCCGACCAGGTCGCGTCGAGCATGCCGACCGCCGCCGCGAAGGCCGCCGCGACCTCGGCGCTGCTCCGCCCCGACATCCTGCCCGTGCTCCTGGCCGGCAACCCCTCGCTGACCGCCGTCTCGACGAACCTGACGCTCCCCGCGACCAGCAGCGGCGTCCCGCTCACCTGGACCTCCTCGAACCCCGCGGTCGTCTCCGGCACCGGAGTCGTCTCGCGCTCGATCGCGCAGGACACCCCGGTCACCCTCACCGCGACCACCGGCCAGGGCGCCGTGCTGACCTTCGACGTCGTCGTGCTCGCCCCGAGCATCAACGACGACCTCGACGCGCTCGTGCTCGCCACCCGCACCACCGAGAACCTGCCGCTCGCGGTCACAGGAGCCAAGAACGGCACCGCCATCACCTGGACCTCGTCCGACCCGGCGCTCGTCACCCCGACCAGCACCTCGTACACCGCCCCGGCGGTCGGCGCGGCCGACCCGTTCCGCGGCGGCGGCGTCGTCACCCGTCCGGCCTACGGCTCGGGCGACAAGCCCGTCACGCTGACCGCGACCGCGACCCTCAACGGCGTCACCGAGACCCGCTCCTTCTCGCTGACGGTGGCCGAGCTCGGCCGCACCGCTCCCGACGCGGGCTACGCCTCGGCGTACTTCAAGTCCGACGGCGACGAGAAGATCTACCAGGCGGCGACGTCCGGCAACGACTTCTTCACCTTCTCGCCGGTGAACGGCGGCAAGGCGGTCATCACCTCGACGACCGACACCAGGGGCCTGCGCGACCCGTTCATCCTCCGCTCGCACAACGGCGACAAGTACTACATGGTCGCCACCGACCTCTGCATCTCCTGCGGCACCGGCTGGGGCGACGCGCAGTCCAAGGGCAGCCTCAAGATCGAGGTCTGGGAGTCGACCGACCTGGTGACGTGGACCCGCACCAACGGCGCCGACACCGGCATCACGGTCAACCAGCCGGCCGCCGGCATGACCTGGGCGCCGGAGGCGTACTGGGACGACGCGCTGCAGTCCTACGTGGTCTTCTTCTCCTCGCGCCTCTACTCCGACGCGACGAAGACCAACAGCGACAAGCTCTACTCCCGCGTCTTCTCGGTGATCACCCGCGACTTCCGCACCTTCACCCAGCCGCCCGCCACTTGGCAGGACACCGGCTACGCGCGGATCGACTCGACGATCACCAAGATCGGCGACTCCTACTACCGCTTCACCAAGAACGAGGAGGGCGCCGCCGCCGGCACCCTCGAGGCCGGGAAGGACATCTTCCTGGAGAAGTCGACGGTGCTCACCGCGCCGACGACCTCGTCGAACTGGAACGCCGACCCGACGAAGACCTGGCAGCTGACCGACACCAACATGACCAAGCTCGAGACCGGTCAGGACGGTGAGGGCCCCGAGATCATCAAGCTGAACGCGGGCGACCCCAACGACACCACCGCGAACGGCGACGGCTACGCCTTCCTCGTCGACAACTACGGCCAGGGCGGCTACAAGGCCTTCGTGACCTCGGGAGCCGCCATCGCCGGCAGCTCGCAGTCGGCCCGCCTGTCGAAGTCGGCCGACTGGAACGTCTCGACCAAGGGCGGCCTCCCCGCCAGCCCGCGGCACGGCGCGTTCGTCAGCGTCCCGCAGACGGTCCTCACTGCGATGAAGAACTGGACCGGCGTCACCGCCGTCGACTCCACCACGACCCTCACCGCCGACGGCCGCACGGTCACGGCGACGGTCGCGGCGGCCGACAGGGGCAACGTCGCCGGCACCGTCACCTTCACCGGCGGCACCTGGAGCTCGACCGTCGCGCTCTCGGGCGGCTCGGCGCGCGCCGTCGTCCCGGCCGGAGTGAGCGGCGTCACCGCCTCCTACAACGGCTACGCCGACGCGCTGGTGCGCACCTCGGCCTCGGCCGCGCTGCCGCTCGACACCCTCGAGCTCGCGCCCGCCGTCTCGACCCGCTGCATCGCCGGCAAGGTCGTGCTCACCGTGACCGTCAAGAACACCGACACCGCAGCGGCCGACATCACCGTCGACTCCGCCTACGGCACGAAGGCGTTCCCGTCGGTCGCCCCGGGCTCCTCCGCCTCGGCCGCCTTCACCACGCGCCTGAAGTCGACCCCCGCCGGCTCCGTCACCGTCACCGGCACCTCCCCGGGCCAGCCCGCCTTCGCCGCCACCCTCCCCTACCCGGCGGCCACCTGCTGACCCCCTGACCCCGAGGCCCCCCTCCCCTCCGCGAGATGCCACTTGTGCACACGACACGCCGTGAAAGGCGAGCACAAGTGGCATCTCGCGGAGGCCGTCAGGGCAGGTCGAGGCGGAAGCCGACGCCGCGGAGGGTGGTGATCGTCACCGCCGCGCCGAGCTTGCGGCGGAGCGCGAAGACGTGGACGTCGAGGGTGCGGGTGGAGCCGAACCAGTTGCAGTCCCAGACCTCGTCGATCAGGGCCTCGCGCGTGAGCACCGCCCCCGGGCGCCGGGCCAGGGCCAGCAGCAGGTCGAACTCCTTGGGTGTCAGAGGGAGCTCGGCACCGTCGAGGTGCACGCGACGGGACGCGGGATCGACGACGACCCGGCCGAGCGACAGGGGCGGCGGCGGGAGGGTAGCCGCCGACCGCGCCCCGGCCGCGCCGACCCTCCGGCTCACCGCCCGGATCCGCGCGATCAGCCCTCGGACGCCGAACGGCTTGATCACGCAGTCATCCGCGCCCACCTCGAGCGCGGCGACGGTGTCGGCCTCGTCGCTCCGCGCGGTGATCACGATGATCGGGACGTCGGCCCTGCGGCGCAGCGTCCGGCAGACGTCGAGCCCGTCCATGTCCGGCAGTCCGAGGTCGAGGAGCACGAGGTCCGGAGGACCGGAGTCGAGCGCCTCCCTGCCCGTCCGCGCCCGGACGACGGCGTAGCCGTACTGCTCGAGCACCGCGGTCACGCAGTCGGCGATCACGGGATCGTCCTCCACCAGCAAGATGAGCACGACTCACTGTGCCACGCCGGGCGGGCGAGCCGCTCCGCTGTCACGGCGTGACGGGCTCCTTCGACGAGTGGTGCTCGATGATCTTCCACTCGCCGTCGATCTCCTCGTAGACGAAGGTGAACCGGGCGTGCACGAGCTCCCCGGTCTCCGCGAGCGCGAAGGTGTAGAGGCCGGTGTTCGAGGCGTAGCCGTCGCCGAGATCACGGACGACGCTCTCGTCGATCGTCCCCGTCGGCCGCTTCTTCAGGAAGGCGTCGAAGTAGCCGATGCGCTCGGCCGAGGTGTCGAGGACCCCGGGTGCGACGGTCGGCAGCAGCACCGCGTCGTCCGCGTACAGCGCGTCCACCTGCGCGGGGTCGCCGGTGGCGAGCGCCGCGTTCCACTCGTCGAACAGCCCCCGCACCTCGGCGTCGGTGGGCGCGGCGACCGCGGCAGCGGCGGTCGCCGTGGACGCGGCCGGCGCGGGAGCGGCGCTGCAGCCGGCGAGCACCAGGAGCAGCGCAGCCGGCGGCGCGAGCACAGCGCCGAGACGGCGGGACGAACGAGCACGAGGAGACGACATGGGATTCCCTTGACGACGAGAGGAGCGGCGGTCCGGCGACGCCGGCACTCCACACTCCGCTCCACCCCGTCAGCGCTCCGTCACCCCTGCATCAAGCGCGCGTCACGATCCCCCCCTCGCCGTTCGGCAGCGTCGGCCCGAGGAGGACGAGGCATGTCGCGCCTCCGCTGCCGCAGGACGCGCAACGACACAGAAGCGGAATCCGATCCCACTACGGTGTGGCAACCCGATCGATCGCGCGAGACGCTGCCGCCGGCCCTCACCGGGCCCGGTCCGCCCGGAGCATCCCGCCCCTCCCACCCAGGAGCAGCCATGCCTCGACGCCTCACCCGACCGACCGCCGTCCTCGCGGCTCTTCTCGCCGTCTGCACCGCCCTTCCCGCGCACGCCGCGACGCCCGGCCCCTCCCCCCTCGACGATCCGCTCGTCGGGGTCAGGATGGAGGAGCTGCGCGTCCTGCCCGCGGACCCGAAGGTCGGACGTCCCGCCGCCGTGTACACGATCGTCGACGACCGGGACATCGCATTCCCGGTGGCGGCGACGCCGCAGCCGGGTGCCGAGGGGTCGGCGTACGACCTGCGGACGGCGACGCCGCTCGCCGCGGTCACCGACGTCGCCAGGGGCCGGACCGCACTCGTGCGCTGCTCGCAGGTGGACGCCGTCCCGGACTCGATCGCGACCGTGTTCGCGAGCCTCTGCCGGGCGGCGAGTGCCGCCGAGATGACCTGGAGGGACGGCAGCTCACTCGGAGTGCCGATCTGGTACGCCCGCGACCTCGACGGGGGTCTGGTCTGCATCACGGGGACGGGAACGGAGTGCCTCACGAGCGAGCCCGGCGTCGATCCGGCGTCGGGTGCCGATCGCTGGCGGGTGTCCGCCGCTCGGTGCAGCTCCGCGGCGGCGGGCTCCCCCCTGCTGCAGGCCTGTGGTCGGCTCCAAGCCGCTCTCGACGACTCCGGCCACTGGATCGCGCAGCGAGCGTACGACCGTCAGCACGCGCGGATGGATCGGCTCTTCTCCCTGGGGCTGAACGACGCGAAGCTCGGAGCGGAGGCGGCGCTCCGCGAGAGGATCGCCGCCTTCGAGCCGCGGATCCACCGCGCGATCGCCGAGCGGAGAAGCGCGTGCCAACCGTTCTGGCTGGCCCTCAGTCTCGGCGTGAGCATGGTCTTCTGCACAGCCGCCGGTCACGATGTGGAGACGCTCGAGGCGGAGCGGAACGCCGTCCGGAACGAGTACGGCGCCCGGGTCGCCGAGGCGCAGGCGGCACTCCGGGCCCGGATGGCGGAGGACTGGCACGAGCTTCACCGCACCTGGGCGGGCGAGGACCCCACCGGCTACGCGGCCCTGCTCCGGGTCGAGAGCAAGGAGCTGTCCGAGTTGAAAGCGTCGGAGGAGGAGTACCGGCGCGCCGCCGACCGTGACGAGGAGACGTTCCGCGAACTGCAGCGGCAGTGGCTCCACGAGCACAGCGCGATCGGGGAGGCGGAGCAGATCCCGCTGATCGGGCCGCTGATCCGGCACATCGAGGAGTACGAGCAGAACCCGAGCGGGACCAACCTCCGCCGCGTGTTCCTCGGAGCACTCGGACCGGCGGGCGAGGCCATCGAGGGCGGGCTGGAGCTCTCCGCCGAGACCGCGCTCAAGACCGGCGAGCAGCGGTTCCTCTCGGACGCGCTGCACGAGATCGGAGGGAAGGACGACTTCGGGACCACGCTCGAGAGCCTCGTCACCGACTTCTCGAAGGACCTCGGCGACGAGGCGGTGGAGGGGGTCCGCGAGAGCGGCCTCTGGAGTGACGCGCCCGGGTCCGACGCTCCGCCCGAGTCGCACTACCAGGACTTCGGGCAGCTCCTCGCCCGGGCTTCGCGGATGATCCCGGAGGCGACTCACAAGTGGCTCCTCGCGAACGGGCCGCTCCGCGACGAGCTGGGGCTCGACGGCACGAAGACCTTCCCCGTGGTCGGCGCCACCAGTGCCGATCTGCGCCAGGCCGCCGCGCAGGTCGCCTTCGAGCGCGGGGTGGAGACGGTGTTCACCCATGCGTTCGGCCCGGACTACGAGGAGGTCGCGCGGCAGAACCCCGCGTGGGCGAGCGCGGAGAGCCGGTCGATCACGGCGGAGCTGCTGAAGGTCCTGACGGATTCCGCGTACCTCGAGCAGATCAGTCCGCTCTGGGTCGCCTCCGACACCCTGGGCGACCGGCCCGCCGCCTTCGTCTACGACGACGATCAGAGCGCGATCCTGCTCAACGAGGACCTCGTGAGGATCACCGACGGCTCCGCGAACCCGGACTTCGCCAAGTTCTACCTCGAGGAGCTCGGTCACTCGCTCAACTGGTGGCGTTGCGCCATCTTCGACGTCGAGGTGAAGCGCTGCAAGGGACAGGGCGATGTCGGCGCCCGCTTCCGCGACGCCGTCATGCTGAGCACTCCGTCGTCCGACCCCGGATTCAGCGCCGCGATCGCGAGCCTCCCGGCCCACGACCAGGACAGCTCCGCGACGGTCCTGTTCACCGGCGGCTCGACCGCGCATCTGGAGGGCTGGAGCTCCTACAGCCTCCTCAACTCGCACATCTCCGGGAAGGGCCGCTTCAGCTTCCTCCTGCGGGCCGGGATCGAGCTCTCCTCCGAGTACCCCGGGGTGAGCGACGAGTTCGACCTGGAGATGTCCGTCGGCGCTCCGTCGATGACGAGGAGCGGCAATCCGTGGGTCACCTCTCCGAACGGGCCGTGCGAGGTCCGGCAGCTCGCTCTCAAGGAGGACTGCAACGTCCCCACGATGTCGATCGCGTTCTCCTTCCGCGACTCGATCAACTACTCGGTCCTGGGGGCGCCGAAGGTGAAGGACACGGCGTTCGCGAAGGCGGGGGTCAATCTGTCTCCGGCGCTCGTCCGGAAGCACGGCGTCCGGCTCTACTTCCAGCCGAAGGCCGGAGAGCCCGACGCGTGGCGCTTCCTGCCCGGCCACACGATCTACTTCAAGCAGTTCAGCCTGGCCGGTGACGGCAAGGTCGACGGCACGAAGATGCTCGACACGTTCGCCGGCAAGCGGATGCCGGCCCCGCACAGGCTCGACGTCGCCGGGAAGGCGACCGTCGAGGGCAGCTACATCGTGGAGATCGCCACCCGGGAGAAGTCGGCGCTGGACACCTGGCTCGCCCTCGACGTCTCGAGTGCGCTGCTCGGCTGCGCCGGTGGCTTCGTCTTCGCGATCGTCGCGGGGCAGGACCCGATCACGGGCTGCCACGTCGGCTCCGATCTCCTCGAGGGGATCGAGACCGCGGCGGAGGCGGCGGACGGGCGGCTCACCAGCTTCCTGACCTCCAACGCCTCCGTCGCCGTGCCCCTCTCCGTGGAGTACAAGGCCACGCGAGCGGCGGGACGCGCCACCGACCTCCCGGCCGATGTGCCGCCGCAGTCCGCAGTGGAGATGTGGGAGGTGGGACCGCCCCCGGCCGCCGCCGCGCACTCCGCCGAGCAGGTCTCCTCCCTGCGGACGAAGGCGAGCACCGCGCTGAAGAAGATGAAGTCGGTGTCCTTCACCGGCCTGGCCGTCTTCCGCCCCCGCATCAGCTGGACGCTCGGGACGCGCACCCTGCACCTCGGCACCCACTCGCTCCCCACCGCGAACCTCATCGAGTAGCCCGGGCCCCCTCCCCCGCCGCGAGATGCCACTTGTGCACGCGACACGCCGTGAGAAGCGTGCACAAGTGGCATCTCGCGGCGGGCGGTCAGCTCGCCGGAGTCAGCAGGTCGGCGTGGTGCACGGCCGCGACGTTGGGGTGCGCGCGCAGGCGGTAGCGCAGCGCGTTCTCGCCGTAGGTCTCGAGGATCGGGCTGTTGGTCGGGTCGACCGAGAGGCCGGACTTCAGCTCCTCGGGCAGCGGCAGCGAGGGCATCGTCGAGTCGAGCGAGGGGTTGAAGAAGAACGGGATCGAGATCCGGTCGGTGCCGATCAGCGGCGAGATCACCCGGTGCAGCGTCGCCTTGAGGTAGCCGCCGGTGGCCAGTTCGAGCATCTCGCCGATGTTGACGACGAACGCCCCGGGCAGCGCCGGCGCCTCGATCCAGGAGCCGTCGTGCTCGACCTGCAGGCCGCCCTTGCCGGGCTCGACCAGCAGCAGGGTCAGCACTCCGCCGTCGCGGTGCGCGCCGACGCCCTGCTTGGGCTCGGGGTCGGAGGTGCCCGGGTAGCGGACGACCTTGACCAGCGAGAACGGCTTCTCGGCGAACGCCTCGTCGAAGACGTCGGCCGGAGCGTCGAGCGCCACGGCCCAGGTGCGCAGCAGGCGGATCGCCACCGCGGCGAGCTCCTCGTGCCAGCGCTCGAAGACGGCGCGGAACTCGGGCAGCGACTCCGGCCAGAGGTTCGGTCCCTCGAGGCGCTGGTAGTCCGGGACGTCGGCGCCGGCCGGCACGGTCTCGCGGTCGATGCCGATGTCGACCTGCTCGCGGTAGTCGACGTCGCCGTTGGTCAGCTCGGCGCCGAAGCGGGTGTAGCCGCGGAACTGCGGGCTGGCCGTGTTCTCGATCGCCAGCTTCTCCTCCTCGGAGAGCTCGAAGAAGCGGCGGGAGACGGCGACCACGTCGTCGAGGAGGTCCTGCGGCACGCCGTGGCCGACGAGGTAGAAGAAGCCCACGTCGTGCGTGGTCTCGCGGAGATCGCGGCGGAACGCGGCGGCTTCCTCCTCTCCCTGGTCGAGGCGGGAGAGGTCGAGGATCGGCAGGGAATCGGTCATGGAGAAAGCCTTGCGCAGTTCGCCTTCTCCGCACCGATTGTTACGACAACTAAATGCGAAGACCCAGCCTGCGTCCGGGGACCGAGGTCTCCGGACGCCGGCTGGGCCCGCGGATGCCGCCGAGTGTTACGGCGTGGGCATGCCGCCGTTGACGTGCAGCGTCTCGCCGACGACGTAGCTCGACTCGGGCGAGGCGAGGAACACGTAGGCCGGAGCGAGCTCCGAGGGCTGACCCCAGCGGCCGAGCGGCGTCTGCGAGCCGACCTCGGGCAGCTTCTCCGGCGGCTGGCCGCCCGCGGTCTGCAGCGGGGTCCAGATCGGACCGGGCGCGACGACGTTCACGCGGATGCCCTTGGGCGCGAGCTGCTGCGAGAGCGCCTTCGAGAACGTGTTGATCGTGGCCTTGGTGGAGGCGTAGTCGACCAGCGTCGGCGACGGCTGGTAGGCCTGGATCGACGAGGTGCTGATGATCGCGGAGCCCGGGGCGAGGTGCGGCACGGCCACCTTCGTCATCCAGAACATCGCGTAGACGTTGGTCTTGAAGGTCTCGTCGAACTGCTCGTCGGAGATGTCGAGGAAGTTCTCGACCGACTGCTGCTTGCCCGCGTTGTTGACGAGGATGTCGAGGCCGCCGAGGCCCTCGACGGCCTTCGCGACGGCGCCGACGGCGAAGTCGTGGTCGGTGATGTCGCCGGGAATGGCGACGGCGACGCGGCCGGCCTCCTCGATGAGGGCGACGACCTTCTTCGCGTCGGACTCCTCCTCGGGCAGGTAGACGATCGCGACGTCGGCGCCCTCGCGCGCATAGGCGATGGCGACGGCCGCGCCGATGCCGGAGTCGCCACCGGTGATCAGCGCCTTGCGGCCCTCGAGGCGGCCAGAACCGCGGTAGGTCGACTCGCCGCGGTCGGCGAGGTCGTCCATCTTCGAGTCGAGGCCGGAGCCCTCCTGATACTGCTCCTCGGTGTCGATGTCGGCGAACATCTTCGTGGGGTCCTGGAACGTGTACTGGTCGGTCGTGTTCTCGGAAGTCATGTCCTCGACGCTAGGCGCGGGCACGGCGGCAGCGCGCGTGGTTGACAGCTCAGGATCCGCGCGGCAGAGCGGATGCCCAGCCCGCTTCCAGGTTCGACGTCCGCAGACGCGCTGAGAGGCTGACCACGGCCCCCGCTTCCGGGAGAATGGCCCGGTGACCCGCGACGACTCCCCGGCCTTCGACCCCACCGCCCCGCTGCCCGGCTGGCAGCACGCCTACTCCGGCAAGGTGCGCGACCTCTACACCCCCGACGACTCCGACCCGGTGCTCGGCGCCGACCGGATGCTCGTCGTCGCGAGCGACCGGGTCAGCGCCTTCGACACGATCCTCGAGCCCGGCATCCCCGGCAAGGGCGAGCTGCTGACGGAGCTGTCGCTGTGGTGGTTCGGCCAGCTGGCCGATGTGCCCAACCACCTCGTCCCGGGAGAGATCCCCGAGGCCGTGCGCGGCCGCGCCATGCTCGTGAAGACGCTCGACATGTTCCCGATCGAGTGCGTCGTGCGCGGCTACCTCTCCGGCAGCGGCTTCAAGGAGTACCGCGCGACCGGCACCGTGTCCGGCGTCGCGCTCCCCGAGGGCCTCGACGACGGCGACGTGCTGCCCGAGCCGATCTACACCCCCGCCTGGAAGGCGCCCCAGGGCGAGCACGACGAGAACATCTCGTTCGAGCGGACCGTCGAGCTCGTCGGCGAGGACGCGGCGGAGGCGCTGCGCACCCTCTCGCTGCACGTCTACCGGGAGGCGGCCGCGATCGCGCTGCGCAGCGGCGTCATCCTGGCCGACACCAAGTTCGAGTTCGGCGTGGACCGGGCGACGGGAGTCGTCACCCTCGGCGACGAGGTGCTGACGAGCGACTCCTCGCGCTACTGGGACGCGGTCGACTACGACGCGGGCGTGCGCGGGCAGTCCTTCGACAAGCAGATCGTCCGGGACTGGCTCGCGGACAACTGGGACGGCCAGGGCGAGCCGCCCCGGCTCCCGCACGAGATCGTCGTCCGGACCGCCGGTCGCTACCGCGAGCTGATCGAGCGCCTCACCCGCTGAGCGCGCCGCCCCGCGGGAGCAGGGCGGCGGGCTGCAGGGCCGCGGGCTGCAGGACTGCGGGCTCAGACCGCGGGATGCGGTCCGCGCTCGAAGATCCCGGAGAGCCCCTCGAGGATCGCGGCGAAGCGCACCGACTCGGCGTCGGCGACCGAGTCGGTGAGGGTGCGGACCTCGCCGTAGACCCGCTCGTCGGTCTCGCCGAGCGCCGTCTCGGCCCGGCCGGTCAGGCAGAGGATCCGGCCGCGGCCGTCGGAGGGATCGAGCACGCGGTCCACGTAGCCGGCGCGGGAGAGCCGGTCGACGAGGATCGAGACGGCCGCCGTCGTCAGACCGATCGCCCCGGCCAGATCGACCGCGCGGATGATCTCGTTCCGCCCGGCGCCGGCGCCGATCAGACGCAGGGCGGCCAGGTCGGTCGCGCCGATGCCCAGCCGGCGCTCGACGCGCGCGTCGTAGCTCCGCTCCACGGTCCGCAGCCGGGCCAGCAGTGCGAACAGATCCGGTCGATCGTCCATGGGTCGCCCTCCTGACGGCAGGCGCCCCGATCGGGAACTCGCTCCGACCATGCAACCACTTCTCGGCAGCCCGCGGGCGCCCTCCGGGAAACGCAGCACGCGCTGTCCCGGAAACGCACTGCTCGCCGAGCATTTAGCTAACCGATTTAGTCAATAAAGTACGCTGTTCTGTGGTGCGCCCCCCTCGGTGGACCGGAAACGGCGGAGGAGAGTCGACGATGGGACGCCTGCTGTACGGGGCACCGCCGAGTGCGCACCGGTTCGAGGACCGCACCCTCGCGCACCTGCAGAGCGTGATCACCGCGCGGTTCCGCCGCGGCGAGGGCTTCCTGCTCACCACTGAGGACGACGACGGGCGACTGTCCGAGCTCTGGCTGCACCCCTCCATCGCCACGCGCTACGAGTACGACGCCGAGGGGCAGCACGACCTCAATCCGCACTGGCTGCGCGCGCTGACCGCGGCCTCGCACGGCCGGATCGGACTGCACGTCGTCGCCGAGCCCGAGAGCGCTCCCGATCCCCGGGCCAGGAGGATCCTGGCGTGAGCGACCACAACGGCACGCTCTTCCGGCGCGGCGGCACCGTCCGCTTCGTCCGCTGGGTGTCCTCGCGCGACGGGGGCTGGGCTCCGGAGATCATCCAGGGGCGCTACCTCGAGCGCGACGACGCCGGCTGGCTCGTCGACATCGACGGCACGCCCACCCTGCTGACGAAGGACGACTGGGCGGTCTACCGCTGACTCCGCCGACGGCACCGGCCGCCGCGTAGTGTGGCGAGAGTGCCTCCCGTCGCCCGCCGCGGCATCACCTCGGCCCCGTTCCTCCTGACCACCGCCGGCACGACCGCGCTCGTCTTCCTCTGCGCGTTCGAATCGCTCGCGGTGACGACGATCATGCCGATCATCAGCGCCGACCTCGACGGCCGGGCGCTCTACTCGCTCGCCTTCGCGGCCACCCTCGCCGCGGCCGTGGTCGGTATGGTCACGGCGGGCTCCTCGGCGGACCGCCGGGGACCGACCCCGGCGCTGATCGCGGCGATCCTGCTCTTCACGCTCGGCCTGATCGCGGCGGGGACGGCGACGTCGATGCCGGTCTTCGTCGGCGCGCGCCTGCTGCAGGGCCTCGGGAGCGGAGGGATCACCGTCACGCTCTACGTGCTCGTCGCCCGGGTCTTCCCCGCCGAGCTGCACCCCCGGATCTTCGGCGCCTTCGCCGCAGCCTGGGTGGTGCCCTCGCTGGTCGGGCCGCTCGCCGCGGGCCTCGTCGCCGAGCTGACGAGCTGGCACTGGGTGTTCCTCGGCGTCGTGGCGCTGGTGGCCGTGGCGAGCGCGGTCATCGCGCCGACGCTGCGCGCGCTCGAGCCGCAGGCGCTGCGGCCCTTCGACCGGAGCGCGATCGGCCGCGTCGTCCGCGCCGTCGTGGTGGCCGCCGCCGTCGTCGTGCTGAGCACGAGCGCGGAGATCGCTCCGGACGCGGCGGGAGTAGTGGCCGCCGTCGCGATCGCGGTGGTGATCCTCGCGGTCCGCGCCCTGCTGCCGGTCGGCACGCTGCGAGCGCGCGGTGTCCTGCCGTCGACGATGCTGCTCCGGGCCCTCGTCGCGGCCGCCTTCTTCGGCACCGAGGTCTACCTCCCGCTGCTGCTCAGCGAGCGGTACGGACTCCCGCCGTGGCTGTCCGGGGTCGCGCTCACCGCCGGCGCCGTCTCCTGGGCGCTGGGCTCGCAGCTGCAGGGCCGGCCGGGCACCCGCCTCTCGCACGGCGGCGCGATGCGGCTCGGAACCGGGCTGCTGCTCGCCGGCATCGTCGTCGTGCTGCTGACGGTCGTGCTCGCGCTCTCGCCGATCGTCGCCGGAGTCGGCTGGTTCCTCGCGGGCGGCGGGATGGGCGCGATGTTCCCGCGGATGGGCACGCTGACGCTCGGCCTCTCGGCGCCGGGGCGCGAGGGCTTCAACAGCTCGGCGCTGCAGATCGCCGACTCGACCGGCGGCTCGGTCTCGCTCGCGCTCACCGGGCTGCTCGCCGCCGCGGTGACCGGTCTGATCGGGAGCGGCGCCGCCGTCTTCACGGCCACCTTCGCCTACGGCGCGCTGATCGCCGTCGCGGCGGTGGCGCTGGCGATCCGGCTGAGCGGGCTCCTCCGGCTCGAGGGCCGGGAGGAGCCCGCCGCACGGGATCGGGCCTAGGCCCGGTGCGGGCGCGGGGTCAGCTGTAGAGCGACTCCGGCACGTCGAGTCCGTAGATCGCGCGGCCCGAGCTCCAGATCACCGAGCAGGCGGCGCGCAGCAGGTCGGTCTCGTCGGAGCCGGCGTCGACGATCACGACGGAGTCGCCGTCGAGCCGGACCTTCGCCGAGCGCACCGAGTGCGTGCCGTTCCGGGCGACGACGGTCGCCGGGTACGGCGCGTCCAGCTCGCGCAGGTCGGCCAGGATGTAGGTCGGCCGCAGCTTCGGCTCGGCCGCGAGCAGCTGCTTCGCCCGGTCGATGCCGGTCAGCACGAGCACGCTCTCCATGCCGGAGGTGTTCGCCCCGGCGATGTCGGTGTCGAGCCGGTCGCCGATGAACAGCGGATTCGTCGAGCCGAACCGCGCGGTCGCCGCGTCGAAGATCGCGCGCTCCGGCTTTCCCGCGACGACGGGGAGGCGCCCGACCGCGGTGTGCACGGCGGAGACGAGCGTGCCGTTGCCCGGCGCGATGCCGCGGGCGACGGGGATCGTCCAGTCGGTGTTGGTGGCCACCCACGGGATGCCCGTGTGCAGCGCGAACGACGCCTCGGCGAGCTCGGCCCAGCCGACCGACTGCGCGAAGCCCTGGACGACGGCGGCCGGTGAGTCCTCCGCACTGCGGGTGACGGTGAAGCCGGCCCGCTCGACCTCGGTGGTGAGGCCCTCCCCGCCGACGACCAGGACGGTCGAGCCGGCCGGGATCAGATCGGCGAGCAGCACGACGGCCGCCTGCGGCGAGGTGACCACGTCCTCCGGGCGCACGGCGAGGCCGAGGTCGGAGAGGTGGCCGGCCACCGAGACGTCGGTGCGCGAGGCGTTGTTGGTGATGTAGCCGACGCGGACCGTCTCGGCCGCGCGGTTCAGGCTCTCGACGGCGTACGGGATCGCGTCGGCGCCCTTGTAGACGACCCCGTCGAGGTCGGCGAGGACGCAGTCGCGCCCGTCGAGGGGGCTGGGCTCAGGCTTCGGGCTTCGGAACATCGGCGCCGTCCTCCTCGGTGTCGGTGGGGGTGGTGGTGTCGGTGTCGTCTGCGGACTCCGCGTCGGTGGACGCCGCGGTGGTCTCGTCCGCGGGCTGCTCGTCGCCGGTCTCCTCGGCGGCGTCCTCCACAGACAGTGCCTCGGGCGTCGAATCGGCGAGGGCCTCCTCGAAGTCCGCGTCGGACAGGTCCGCGTCGTCGAGCGCGGCCTGGTTCTCGATCGCGTCCGCGGCCGTCGTCTCGGCGGAGACATCGGAGTCGGTGGTCTCGTCGTCCTCCACCGGTGCACCGGCGTCGGCGGGCTCGTCGATTTCGGCGGACTCGTCCGTCTCGGCGGGCTCGTCGATCTCGAGGGGCTGGTCGATCTCGGGAACGTCCTGCTCGGCGAGCTCAGCCGAGTCGGGGTCGAGGCTGTCGTCCTCGTCCTCGTCCTCGTCGTCGATGTCGAGCGAGTCGTCCAGGTCGGCCTCGGGGGCCGCGTCGGTCTCGGGGGCTGCGTCGGTCTCGGGGGCTGCGTCGGCGGCGACCAGGCCCGAGAGCTCGGCGCGGGTGGCGGGCACGTACTCGCCCTCCTCCTCGACGACCTCGATGGTCTCGTCGTCGCCGCCGCCCTCGGCCGCGAAGACGGCGCGCGCGGCGATGTCCGCGCGGCGCTGCCACTCGGCGGCTTCCTCGGCACGGCCGACCTCCTCGAGGACGAGCGCGTACGCGGCGAAGAGGTCGGGGCTGTAGGAGAAGGCGCGGTCGGGGTCGAGCTGCGGGATCTCGAGCTCCATCAGCGCCAGCTCGCCCTGACCGAGGTCGAGGCGCGCCCCGGACATCGCGATCGCGAGCGACACCTGGGCACCGGGGCTCAGCATGCTGCGGTCCACGGAGCGGCCGAGCTCGAGCGCCTTGTCGGGCCGCCCCACGCCGCGCTCGCTGTCGACCATCAGGGGGACCTGCTCGTCCGAGCCGGAGATCCGGCGGTAGGTGCGCAGCTCGCGCAGCGCGAGCGCGAAGTCTCCGGTCGCATAGGCCGAGATGGCCAGCGATTCGCGGACGACCGCGATCCGGCCGGCCCGGCGCGCGGCCGACAGCACGTGCCGGTGCGCGAGGTCCGGGTCCTCCTCGAGGAGGCGGCCCGCCATCACCAGGTGACGCGCGACCCACTCCGCGTTGTCCTTGGACAGCGTGCGCAGCTCGTTGCGGGCGACCTTGTCGAGATCCTTCGCCTGGACGTCGTCCGGCAGATCCGGGTCGTCGTGCCGAGGGCGTACCGACTGGAGGGAGCGACGCTCACGCTCCTCCTCGGTGAGCTCCGGCTCCTCGCGCGGAGCGCCGCGGCCGGCGTACCCGCCGCCGAACCCGCCACGGCCGCCCGCGCGATCGCCACCGCCCCGACGCTCGTCGAAGCGCCCGCCACGCGAGTCACCGTCCCGACGCGGACGAGAGTCTCCGTCACGCGAGGGACGGGAGTCACCCTCACGGCGAGGGCGGGAATCGCCATCACGAGACGGACGGAAGTCGCCCTCACGACGCGGACGGGAGTCACCATCACGAGAAGGACGGAAGTCGCCCTCACGACGAGGACGGGAGTCACCGTCACGCGAGGGACGGAAGTCGCCCTCACGACGCGGACGGGAATCACCGTCACGAGAGGGACGTGCCTCGCCGTAGCGGGGACGAGAGTCGCCATCACGCGAGGGACGGAAGTCGCCCTCACGACGCGGACGAGAGTCACCATCACGAGAAGGACGGGAATCGCCCTCACGACGCGGACGGGAATCACCGTCATGAGAAGGACGGGAATCGCCGTACCGGGGACGAGAGTCACCGTCACGCGAGGGACGGGACTCACCATCGCGGCGGGGGCGGGAGTCACCATCACGAGAAGGACGGACGTCGCCCTCACGACGCGGACGGGAGTCGCCACCACGAGAAGGACGGAAGTCGCCCTCACGACGCGGACGGGAATCACCCTCACGGGAAGGACGCGCATCGCCGTCACGGCGAGGGCGGGAGTCGGCGTCACGAGAGGGACGGAAGTCGCCCTCACGACGCGGACGGGAATCACCGTCACGGGAAGGACGGGAGTCGCCGGCCCGAGGAGGGCGGGCGTCACCGTCGCGGCGCGGACGGGAGTCGCCGCCGGAGTACGGACGAGAGTCGCCGTCCCGCCGCGGCCGGGAGTCTCCGCCACGGTCCGGACGGCCGGCTCCGTCACGGCGCGGAGCGTCCGAGCGCGCTCCGGAGTCGTTCGCGCGGTACGGACGGGAGTCTCCACCGCGAGCGGGCCGCTCGCCGTCTCGAGCTCCGCCTCGCGGGGAGGAGGAGCGGTCGCCGCCGGCAGCGCGGGGCGGGCGCTCGTCGCGCCGGTCCTGTCCGCGGTCGTTGCGGTCGGATGCTGCGTCGTCCATGCGTTCCTCGCCTGTCGTGGTGGAGCTCTGTGGAGTTGACCCGTCCGTGAGGACGGGGATCGGCGGCCCGTGAGCCGCCAGCCACCACCCTAACCCGCACCATGGCGGATGCCACGGGGGTCGAGGTGCTGGATCTTCCGGTTCCGTCTGCGGAACCTCTGGTTAAACAGCGATGGCCACCCATCTCTGGGTGGCCATCGTGAATTGGTGTCCGGCGGTGTCCTACTCTCCCACAGGGTCCCCCCTGCAGTACCATCGGCGC